>SKIL01000356.1 GCA_007116425.1 Bacteriovoracaceae bacterium
GTACTCCTCTTTTGACTTTGCAAAGGGATACCAAAAGCGGTCACGCATTCCAAATCCAGAATGAAAGTCAATTGAGAGGTGGCAGTTCGAAGGAAAGCACTCGGCCTCCACATAGTCGCAAAGTGTTTTTGCTTCTACTTCCATCTCTTCTCCAGCGCGCCCTCGAAACCATGGCAATTGTGGACCAATTCTATGACCAGAGATAAGTGGCGTTGAATCTTGTGGGTCTGAGTCAACGGGGGCATTTCTCATCAGATCTACACCCCTCCCATTACTTCGCATATTATAGGCCATCCCTGCGGGGTTCACGATTGGGATCGAGAGTACTCGGGTTGTTTTAAATAACTCTTGAAGATCTTTATCCCATGCAAGTTTATTAAACGTTGAGTTAAGGAATGATAAAATGACATGGGTTCCAATTTTTTCAAGACCATGGACACCACCAAAGAGACCCAGAGAGGGAAGTGTTTTATCTTCGGGACCAATTTCTACCGCGATGAGGGGGTATTCCTTATTCCGATAAGTAGTATGGCCAAGAGTTTTAAAGCGAACCAACTCATCCTTAAATTTGTGAATTTGAGTTAGTTTATATAACTCGTTTAACTCCGGTAGTCTTCGGTATAGTTTCTGATTTATTTCCATAACTTATTAAATCTCATTTTTAAGTTCTTTGTCAGTCAAAATATAATCTTAATAAAACTCTCACCTTATATTGATAGTTAATTTAAAAAACTCGTGTTTAAAATTTGATTAGAGATAACGGAGAGTAAACTTTGCTTACTACAATCCATTCGACTGAAGTCATATTTAAACTAAACTCTTTTGAAAAAGAAAGAGTTCTTTTAGAAAGACTTGTAAATATTGACTCCAGATCAGGTCAGATTTCAGGAGTTCAAAAAGTTATTGAAATTGTAAAGGACGAACTTCTGGATATGGGCTTTGTCACCTCCTTGATCCCAAATCCAACCCATGCTTCAGCAGATCTTTTAGTTGGAGTTCTACCTGGATGCCTTCCATATCAGGTCGCATTTGTTTCTCATGCGGATACGGTACTCGGTCCAACTGATGAGCATTTTTTTTATGAGTCTACTAGTGAAAGTAAGCTTTTCGGTCCAGGCGTCGCTGATAATAAAGGTGGTATTGCGGTCGCCTTGAGAGGATTGAGGCAATACTTGAGTCATTCTACCTTGCGCCCCAGTCTTCTCTTTGTCTGCTCGCCTAACGAAGAGGTTGGGAGCTTGGGCTTTCATTCGCTTTTTGAGAAGTTTGGAAATGAGTCCGCAATAGTCCTAGGCTTTGAACCAGCGTTAAAAAATGGTGATTTAATTAAAGGTCGGCATGGCAATCGCTGGTATCGGATTAAGATAAAGGGGATCCCTTTTCATGCCGGTAGGTTTGGAGAGCCATCTTTAAATGCGGCCCATGAGGCAGCATATAAGACTGTAAGATTAAGCCAGCTAAACGATGTGAAAAATCGCATTAAGGTCAATGTGGGGACTGTTTCGGGTGGAAGCGGGCATTTCAATATTGTTTGTGGTGATGTCGAGCTTCTCGTCGATGTTAGGTTCCCTTGCCATAAGATTCGAGATCAATTGCATGATAAGATCATCGAAATTCTAGAAACTCCCCATGTTTATTGTGAACAGACGAATGCTCAGTGTGAGGTAAGCTACACTCTCGATGACGATTGCCCCTCAATGGGTTTTGAGCACGATTCAAATGGGCCGGTTTTGGATTATCTCAATTCCATTTATCTGGCCGAGGCAAAGGCGTCAGATATCAGTTTTACGGGTGGAGCTGCTGATATTAATTATTTCTCTATGCCGTCGAATTTTTGCCTTGATGGACTCGGCCCTATTGCTGGTGGGATGCACACGACGGAGGAATATATTTTAGCAGATTCTTTATATACGAGATCTAATGCCTTGACCTATTTTCTTGAAAGTTTGGGGGAGCGATGAAAGCAATTTCTTTATACCGCGAAAAAATTGATTTAAAAGATGTCTTTAGTAAACTAGGCTTATATTTAAATCCAAAGTTTTGGAATTATAGTCCTCTTTTTGACGTAAAAATTGAGACACCTCACTATATTCTTAAGACGGCAAATAATTTAGATCAAGTTTTTGAAGCATTTAAACTGCGGCATCAGGTTTTTCTTGGATATGAAGGTGCCGATGAAAACTCTTCTTATGATTATGATGAATTTGATAATATCTGTGATCATCTTATCATTATTGATAAATCATCAGGAGATGTGTGTGGTACCTATCGTATTCTAAGTAGCTTAAAGTCTTCAAGGTTTTATTCTGAGACGGAGTTTGGGCTTACCGATTTTTTACAAACTCCTGGTGTGAAAATGGAGTTGGGGCGGGCGTGTATCGATGAATTACATCGTAATGGTGCTGTTATCGATCTTCTTTGGAAGGGGATTGCTCAGTATGCGCATTTAATGAATGCGAGATATTTGTTTGGCTGTAGTTCCGTGAAAACGCTCGATTACACTCAGGCGAGAAGCTTATATGATTTTTTGATATGTCATAATCATCACAGTGACGACTTTAAGATTAGATCGCATGGTGTATTTGAAGTCGATATACTAGAACATTCAAATTATGACTTGTCTGGCGGTGAAATTAAGTCTTTAATGCCATCACTACTGCGAAGCTACCTCTCGGCCGGCGCACGTGTTTATGGTTATCCAGCAATTGACCGAGAGTTTAAGTGTTTTGACTTTTTTACAGTATTGGATTTGGAAAATGTATCCTCAAGCTTTAAAAGGCGCTACTTCAAAAATTATTAATTTAAAAGCTCATTTGCGTGCATTAGTAAAGATGAGTATTTTTGTACTCTCTTTAGGTGTTTATTTTACTTGTACGCTTATCACTTTACCTTTCATAACAATCTTTAACTCTGAAAGAGTAAGATCAATTGTGGTTTCATTTGTAGGCCTTCTATCGAGATTTGCTCTTTGGTTTATGGGAGTAAAGCTTACTTTAAATGGAGCGACAACTTACCCTCAAGGCAAATTAATTGTTTCAAATCATCTTTCTTATATCGATGTTCTTGTGATTGCATCTCGCTTTCCCTCATGCTTTGTAACTTCTGTTGAGATTAAACAAACGCCTTTCTTAGGTCAATTGTGCTCATTGGCAGGTTGTCTTTTCGTAGAGAGAAGAAGTCGTGACAACTTATCCAAAGAGGTCGGGGCGCTAACTCGGGCCTTAAAAGCAGGAATAGATGTTACCATTTTCCCTGAGGCGACGAGTACCAACGGTGAGTCGGTGATTCGTTTCCGAAGACCTTTATTTCAAGCGGCCATAGATGCTAACGTTAGTGTTCTTCCAATAACTCTTAATTATCGCAAAATTGATGACTCTAGAGTGAATCCCGAGAATCGTGATTTTGTTTTCTGGTATGGTGATATGCCCTTTTTAGGTCATCTCTGGAGCTTTTTCATGCTCAAGCGCGTAGATGTTGAGATGAGCTTAAGTAAATCTATCGAGCTCTCAGAAGGACTCGATAAAAATCTATTATGTGAACGCGCGTATGATTCTGTATTTACTCATTATTCTCCGATAAATTAGCTGTCAGTATGTAAAAGATACAGGCCAAATGTATATGAATATCGCCTAGTGATATAGTAACGCTTCTTTGTCTACTGTTTGGATAATTATGACTGTGAG
The DNA here is from genome assembly GCA_007116425.1 of Bacteriovoracaceae bacterium. Taxonomy (GTDB): domain Bacteria; phylum Bdellovibrionota; class Bacteriovoracia; order Bacteriovoracales; family Bacteriovoracaceae; genus SKIL01. The sequence goes on from SKIL01000356.1 coordinate 3,684, forward strand.
GAGTCCATGAGAAAACTAATGTATATTCTTCCTTTTATTACTTTTATCGCTTTGAGCGTGAACTCCCATGCGGCCAACTTTAAGTGCGAAGTTGATTTCTATGGAGAGAAGGAATCACTGTATTTCAATCATGTCGAAGGTAGTTCTTATGAATTAACTCGTACGACAGATTATGACACTGAAAGTTTTTCTTGCAGCTTTTCTAAAATTCTTCCTTTTGCAGATAGCAGCTACGTGTCTGGTTTTTTTGATGGCGGTGTTTACTTCGTTTGCGATGAAGATGGTGCTTTAGAATGGTATGCACTTTTTGGTGGGACTAATGGCGAGAATCACGCTGCTATAATTGATGAAGACCAATACTTTTCTTTTGACTCTTGTCAGATAAAGTAAATGGACGCTTTAAGTCGCGTTACAAAAACTGATTTAAAAGTTTTTTTACGAGACTTAACATTTTTTCGCTGGGGCGGGATTATTTTTATCTCGCTACTGGCCGTTTTTGGATTTCTTGATAAGACGTCTTCGCTTTTTTTTATACCGATACTTTTATTACTCAATTTTTCCACTTACGCTCTTACGTATTTTAATATAAAAATCAATACTCAAGTTTTTTTGGGGTATCTGATTTTTGATTCACTTTTTATTTATTTTTTTGTGGCCTTTAACGGTGGGGTTCACAACCCGTTTGCCTATCTTTTCTTGGTTCAGATGGCCTACTCTGCCCAGTTCTTAAGTGTTAAAACGTCATGGCTTATTGCCCTGTATTTAACTGTACTTTATGCCTCTTTGTTTTTTATTCACTTTGGTCATAATCATCATGAGCACGATATGAATTATTTTTATCACTTGCTTGGTATGCTTATTACTTTTGCGCTTCTTTGTTTTTTTCTTGTCAGCTTTATTGCTAAAAATTTAAAGAAATTAGATATGGCCAAAAGGCGTGAACAAGAAGGCCATACTTTGGCCATGCTTGGGGCATTTGCCGCCCAGGCCGCCCATCAAATGGGAACTCCTTTAAATTCTTTAAATCTTTTGGTCGATCGTGTTTTTGATGAAAAGAGCGAATCAGATAAAGGTGAGTATCTTGACCTGTTTAAATCAGAGCTTCACCGATGTACTAAAATTTTAAAAGAGCTGTCCTCTAAGGCCTCAATGAATACTGAGGCCGAGCGTGAGCTTCGACCGGTTCAAGAATTGATTCACAATGTTTTAAGCGAGTGGTATGCCAAGGATAAAGTTGAAATTGAGATTGTTTGTGATGACACAAGTCTGCTGGCACCGGGGGGCAACACAATACAGTACGCTCTCTTAAACTTAATCGACAACGCCTACGAAGCAGGAGCAAAAAAAATCAAGTTACACGCTTCTGCAAAGGATTCAATTGTCAAATTAGCAGTAGAAGATGACGGCCCAGGCTTCCCAACGGAAGTTTTAAATTCACAAAATTATGAACACGGGCTTGGCCTTTATCTCACACATGCAACTTTAAAACTATATGGCGGTGAACTTTCAATTTCTAATACTGCCAATGGTGCTCTCGCTGAGGCGAAATGGATGATGAATTGATGAATGTTTTAATTGTGGATGATGATCATGTTTTTCGAAGTCTACTTAAGCTCAATTTTGAGGAGAGAGGGCTTAAGTGTTTTCAGGCAGAAAATGTGAATGATGCTCGTGAGATTCTTTCACGTCACTCTATAGATTATGCTGTTGTTGATTTGAGAATGCCTGGAGAGTCAGGTCTTATACTCATTAAAGAGATTAAGGACACAAACCCCGAAGCATCAGTTTTAATTTTAACTGGCTTTGCTAGTCACCAGACTGCTGTTGAAGCGATAAAGCTGGGGGCGATTCACTATCTTTCAAAGCCCGTCGATTTTGAAGAGATTCTTAAGGCCTTCAATAAAATCTCTGGAGATCCCTCTGTTAATATTGTTCAAGAGGCCAAGGATTTAGACCAACTTCAAAAAACTCACGTGTGTGCTATTTATGAAAAAAATCATGGAAATATCTCTGCAACTGCCGTTGAGTTAGGTCTTCACCGCAGAACACTGCAGCGAAAGCTTCAAAAGTGGGGCATTCGCTAATTTTGGCCGCACCATCTCTAGGTCTTTTAGAATATCAGTGTTAGATTACCTGCAAATTTTCAAACTTCAAAAAGGATGATGCGTCGTGACTAAACTGACTTGGACAATGACAGATGAAGCCCCTGCGCTTGCAACTTATTCACTACTTCCAATTGTTAAAGCTTTTACTAAATCTTCTGGAATCGAAGTCGAGCTCAAGGATATCTCTCTTGCTGGTCGAATCCTTTCTCAATTTCCAGAGTGTCTTAAAGAAGAGCAAAAAATCCCAGATGAATTATCTGAGCTGGGAATTATGGTAAAAACTCCAGAGGCCAATATTATGAAGCTGCCCAATATCTCAGCTTCGCTACCTCAGCTCACCGGTGCGATTAAAGAGCTTCAGTCTCAAGGTCATGCACTGCCTGATTATCCAACTTCGCCTACTACGCCCGAAGAGAAGTCGATTAAGGAGAGATATGACAAGGTCATGGGATCTGCCGTGAACCCTGTTCTTAGAGAAGGAAACTCGGATCGTCGATGCCCTCGCGCGGTTAAAAACTTTGCCAAGAAAAATCCCCATAGGCTGAAAGAATGGAGTGCAGACTCTCTTTCTCATGTCGCTCATATGTCCGAAGGTGATTTCTTTGGCAATGAGAAGTCGGTTGTTACTGAAAAGGGGACGAATTTATCAATTCAGTTAACTTCTAAAGATGGTGACACAACAATTTTAAAGGACGGGATTAAAACTACTGACGGTGAAATCGTAGATGCGACTTTTATGAGTACAAAAGCATTGCGCGCTTTTATTGAAAAAGAAATCCAGGATGCAAAAGAGAAAAATATTCTTTTCTCTATTCATATGAAGGCGACCATGATGAAGGTTTCAGATCCTGTTATCTTTGGTCACGCTGTAGAGGTTTACTACAAAGATGTTTTTGAAAAACACGCTGAGCTTTTTAAAGAACTCGGAGTTAATGCAAATAATGGTATTGGCGACGTTTACGATAAGATTGCAGGACTTCCTGCTGACAAAAAGGCCGAAGTTGAGGCAGATATTCAGGCCGTCTATAAAACGCGTCCGGCCTTAGCGATGGTTGATTCTGACAAGGGGATTACCAATCTCCATGTTCCCAATAATGTGATTATCGATGCCTCTATGCCTGTTGTTATTCGTGACGGTGGGCAAATGTGGAACCCTACAGGTGAGCTGCAAACGGCAAAGTCTCTTATCCCTGATCGTTCTTATGCGACTTTTTATCAGGCGACGATTGATGATTGTAAGGCCAATGGTAAATATGACGTGACGACTATGGGCTCTGTTTCTAATGTCGGCCTCATGGCCCAAAAGGCCGAAGAGTACGGCTCACATCCAACGACTTTTATCCTTCCTCACGATGGAAAAGTAACAGTTAAGGATGCCACTGGTAATACACTCATGGAGCACGATGTAGAAGAAGGCGATATTTGGAGAATGTCACGTGTTCGCGATATCGCTATTCAAGACTGGGTAAAGCTCGGTGTTGAGCGTGCGCGCTTAACTGATACACCTGCTGTATTCTGGTTAAACTCTGAGCGAGCGCATGATGCTGAAGTGATTAAGAAAGTTGAGAATTATCTAAAAGATCACGATACAAATGGGCTTGAAATTAAAATTCTTGCTCCTGCTGAGGCCTTAAAATACTCTGTTGAGCGCATCAGAAAGGGGCTCGACACAATCTCTGTAACCGGAAATGTTTTGAGAGACTACTTAACTGATCTTTTCCCTATTCTTGAGCTTGGAACCAGTGCAAAGATGCTCTCCATTGTTCCTCTTCTTAACGGTGGAGGGTTATTTGAGACCGGAGCTGGCGGATCTGCACCTAAGCATGTTGAGCAAGTGATTAAAGAAAATCACCTGAGGTGGGATTCTCTGGGCGAGTTCTTGGCACTTGGCGTTTCCTTGGAGCATATGGCCCAAAGACAAGGCAATCAAAAGGCCGCGGTTTTGGCCGAAGCTTTAGATAAGGCAACAGAGCGATTCTTAGATGAAAATAAATCACCTTCTCGTAAAGTTAAAGAGCTTGATACGAGAGGGTCTCACTTCTATCTCGGACTTTTCTGGGCACAAGAACTGGCCAAACAAGACAAGGATGCTCAACTGAGAGAAGAGTTTGGCAAAATTGCTGAAGAGTTAAGTGGAAATGAGCAAAAAATTGTAAGTGAGCTTAATGATTGCCAAGGTGTTAGTGTTGAGCTGGGTGGCTATTTTCATCCTGATGAAAAACTAGCGGCAAAAGTTATGCGCCCATCTGCAACTTTAAATGGCGTCATTGATTCTCTTGCCTAAATTTTAATTATTACAAATGGCGAGAGAACTTTTCTCTCGCCGCTTGTAATTTCTTATAGCTTTCAATCAGTCGTTCGTGCTTTTCAATTCCTTCCAAATCATTATTTGTCATACAAAAATCTGTGAAGGCGTTGCCTTTTATAACGGCGTTAATGGCCGTTTCGACTTTTTCTTGGCCGTACATACTTATTAATGAGTCTTTGTATTCGTTAATAGTCTGGTCTTGCTCATCTGACTCTGTCGCAAGGTCTAAGACGGTATTGAGAGTTTGAAAGTATCGCTTCCTATCTGGAAGGTGATCACTAAATGTTGTGAGCATTTGAAAATATTCTTTTGCACTCTCTAAATCTCTTAGTGCTAGATGGCAAAACCCTTTGAGTTCACCTATAACAAGTTGACCCCAGGTTGAGTTTTCGTCAAAGGCGACACCAATAAGTTCTGAGATCGGCATATAATTATCCAGCTCACTGTCTTCTAGCTTAGCAATTAAATCTGCGACCTGCTCATCTTCGAGTTTGTGGATGTTAAGGATGTCATTTCGATACAGAAGGGCCTGGTTATTATTATCCCAAATTAAATCTTCTTTCAGGTAAATTTCAGAATAGTCTGGAACGAGAATTCGACAGGCCTTTGCCCCAAGACATTCGTAGTCAGCTATATAAACTTCTTTTTCTAGCTGCTTGAGTATTCCCATAAGATAGTCAAACTCCTCTTTAGTTGTTCCTGAGAAGTTCCATTCGACAAATTCATAATCAGGCCGACTTGAAAAAAACTTCCAAGAAATAACGCCTGATGAGTCAATAAAATGGTCGACGATATTATTATGCTCCCTGACTGCAAATGAATTAAAAGTCGGAGCTGGGAGATCATTAAGTCCCTCAAAGCTTCTTCCTTGCAGTAGTTCCGTGAGGCTTCGTTCAAGTGCTACTTCAAAAATCGGGTGAGCTCCAAACGAAGCAAAGGCACCACCTGTTTTAGGGTTCTGAATCGTCACACAAATGACGGGAAACCTACCACCAAGTGATGCATCCTTGGCAAAAACTGGAAAGCCTTGGGCCTCAAGTTTATTGATGCCCTCAAGAATATTTGGATACTTTTCTAAGACACAACGAGGAATATCGGGAAGTGTTATTTCCTCTGAAATGATTTGATTCTTTACGGCCCTTTCAAAAATCTCTGAAAGACATTGAACTCTTGCCTCGTATAGAGTGTTTCCTGCACTCATACCATTGCTGACATAGAGGTTCCCAATAAGGTTGACCGGAATATAGACATCTTCGCCATCAGAAAATCTTTTATAGGGAAGAGCACAGATTCCTCTCTCGGTATTTCCCGAATTTGTGTCGTAGAGGTGATAAGGTTTCAGCTCTCCGTCTTGGCCATAGACATCGAAAAGATAATCATCCATTAAACCTTTAGGAAAAATTTCTTGATTATCAGAGTCGAGGGGAAACCATTTTTCTTCTGGATAATGGACAAACTTTGCTTGGGCAATCTCTTCACCAAGATAATAATCATTGTAAAAATAATTATTACTAATTCTTTCAATAAATTCCCCAAGGGCCGAACACAGGGCCGCATCTTTTGAGGAGCCTTTACCGTTAGTATAATTCATTGGAGAGTCTGCATCTCGTATATGAACTGACCAAACGTGGGGAAGCGGGTTTCTCCACGAAGCAATTTCAATTTTTATCCCTAGTGAGCTTATAAGCTCAGACATTGTTTTGAGTGTGATCTCAAGTGGAGAGTCTTTTCCCGGGATGAGAGTTTGGGATTGGCCAGGGTCTTTTTGATCGTAGTTGAGAGCTGTATCTGATGCTAGCGTTGTAACTGGAGTAATTCTAAACTCTGGAGAGTTTTGAATGACTCTTTTCACACTACATCGCTCGATTGAGCGCACGATACCTTCTCTATCTTTTTCTGAGATATTTTCTGGTAATTCGACTTTTATATCAAATGTTTGCTTATAGCGGTTTTCGGGATCAACAATATTATCTTGAGAAATTCTAATATCATCAGTTGGAATCTCTCTAGCATTACAATAGACTTTTACAAAGTAGGCGGCACACATGGCAGATGAGGCGAGAAAGTAATCAAACGGTCCTGGTGCTGTCCCGTCACCCTTGTAGCGAATGGGTTGATCAGAGATCACATTAAAGTCATCAAAATTGGCCTGAATTCTTAAATTTTCTAGATAGCTTACTTGTATTTGCATAAAGCGCTTATATCACGAGTTTAGAGTGCTTTATAGCGTCTAGGAGTGGACTAAGTAAGAATTATCTTGTTTTCTTTGTCTGATTGATATATTTTAAATATATCAATTAAACAACATGAAGGAGATAAAAATGAGTAGTCTTTACGATAACTTAGGCGGCGAGAAGGCCGTTGATGCTGCTGTTGAGATTTTTTATAAAAAAGTTTTGAGTGATGATCGGATTAAGGAATTTTTTAACGACACGGATATGGACGAGCAGATTGAAAAACAGAAGGCCTTTTTGACTTATGCTTTTGGTGGGCCGAATAAATATACTGGGAAGACAATGAGGGCCGCACATGCTCATCTCCTTAGTCGGGGATTAGATGACTCTCATGTGGATGCAGTTATAGAGAATCTTGGTGGAACCTTAAAGGAGCTTGGCGTTGCCGATGAGCATATTTTAGAAGTTGCAAAGATTGCTGAGAGCGTTCGCGGTCAAGTTTTAGGACAAGAGTAAGAAGCTCATAAAAAATACTAGGCAGTGCCTTTTCTTGGAGACTTATGTTATAAGTCTCCAATGAAATTAAATCTCAAAACTGATTACGCTTTACGCGTTTTGATATTCTTGCAGTCCCATGAAAAGGCCAGAATCAAAGAAATTTCTGACCATTATAATATTAATAAAAATCACTTAAGTGTGGTTGTCAATCGCCTTTCAGAGCTGGATTTGGTTCACTCAAGCCCAGGTCCTAATGGCGGAATATCCTTGAATCCCAAATCTTTAAATAAAAATCTAGCTGAGATTGTGACCGCTTTTGAAGACTTTGATCTTGTTGAGTGTTTTAACCCCGAAAAAAATACCTGTAACCTTAACCCCAATTGTAAGTTGAAGGGGATTTTGAGTAAGGCCATGCGTAGTTTTATGCAAGAGCTTGAAAAATATACATTGAGAGATATTCAACAGCTTAACCTATAATATTTTCCTTTTACTTTTGTGCTTTGCTTCAGAGTGTTATGAAGTATCTTACTCTATAAAAGGTATGTTTTATGCTTCATTTTCTTCGCCTCTCTAATTTTTCATTTTCTTTTACGGCCTTATTTTTTTCAATTGGGGCCTTCGCACAAGACAGTTTGAGAGTTTCTATCGAAGACTTTAGCGATAAAATTGGGCATGGAGTTTTGATTCACTCATCTTTAAAAGGGGACATTCTTTTAGATGAGGATTATTGCGCTTTTCGGGATGTTCTCGATCGCCAAAATCAACAGATTGTGGAGTTTGACTTTCTTGGCGGTGATAATTTTGTTCCTGCTGCTTTTGAGGTTGCGAGAGCAGAGGTTGATATGTCAAAGCAAGTTTATAGCTATGCTTTGGAATCAAACACTCCTGCCCGACTATTTTCAATGAATGAGCAAAAATATCAATGGGAAGATTTTTTTAAAAATACAATTTGTATGGGGATGGGAAAGGCCCAAAATGCAGAAGTTGTTATGCATTTAGAAAGTAATCAAATTACGATATCTTGGAATGTCGAATGTTTAACTAGCTCTGTATCTGAACCAATGGCATTAAAATTAACTTGTTCGCTCTAGTTGTAATCGAGTAGGGGATATTATGTACTTTAAAACAATGTTTCGCCTGACAATTTTTTTTTTTTTTTTTTTTTTTACCGCTCACTCTTGGGCCTTATCTCTTGATCCTGAAATCGATCGCCAGTGGGCATTGAGGAATCAAGTCGAGGGAGTAGATATCGGCCTAGTTGATGCCCTGGAAGATTTTGGCCCAGGTCAAGAGCGGATCATTGTGGCCGTCATTGATACTGGCGCTCGTGTACTCCCGGACTTAGCGCCTAATATTTGGTCCCCTCTCGGTGGAGAAATTGTAAACGAAGATGACGTCTTTGGTGTAAACTTTATTCGTCCTGAAAACCTGCCAATCGATAATGATGGACATGGAACTCATATTTCTTCAATCATTGGTGCTGTCAGTGGTAATGATTATGGAATCATGGGAATTGCTCAGAATGTCGAAATCATGGTTCTTCAACATCTCGGCCCAAATCGCTATGGCCTGATGGATGATGCGGCCAAGGCGATTCACTATGCTCTCGATCATGGGGCGAGAGTTATCAATTGCTCTTGGGGCGGGGATAACTCGACTCCTGCTTTAGATCGTGCGCTTGCAAGGGCCGAAGCAGAAGGAGTTTTAGTTGTGGCAGGTGCAGGTAATGATCGACTGAATAATGATCACTCACCTTTTTATCCAGCAAACTCCAGCTTTGAAAATATTATTTCAGTAGCAGCGGTCAAGCGAGATGGTGGGCTCTATCAGGAACCGGATATGTATTGGGGAACTAATATTGGGCCAAATACGGTTCATATAGCAGCTCCTGGGCAAGATATTCTAGGCTATGGTTTTACGGGCGAA
>SKIL01000288.1 GCA_007116425.1 Bacteriovoracaceae bacterium
AATACACAAATATTCTTGGATGAAAGTGAAAATCGTATCGACTTTAATTATCAACTTAATTGATTTTACCGGAACACTATGAAAAAAAATGATCCACAGATGAGCAATTCTGAAGAGGCAAACACAAAAAATAGCTTCTTTGCTAAAATTGATTCTTTCATTTTCAAGCAAGTGGATATTTTTCTAAGCTCCCAGTCTTATTCAAAGATGACAGATTCATTTAATGAATTAGATACTCGAACAAAAAAATACCTCAATCACCTGTTAACACTTATGGCCGTATCTCTCCCGCTTTTTCTGGTGATTTACACATATCTAGGGAATAGAAAACTACTTTCAGAACTTGAAGTTAAACAAAGTGTTATAGAAAAGATTTTTGAATATCGGCAAAATAAAGTTAAGGCAAGCGGCTTAGCGACCTCGCTTTCATCACCAATCTCAATAGAGTCGCAACAAGACTTCATGTCAAAAATTGGCCCCAGACTTCGAAACTCAAATATTGACGCTAGAAAGGTAAGAATTGAAAACTTCTCCTTTAATGCAATATCGTCAACTCTTGGTGAAACTTATTCTAAATTCTCCTTAAGAGATATGACAATGACAGACTTTACAAGTTTTCTCACGATAATGCTCAATGATTTCAGGGTCATCTCTCAATCTCTTGAGATCAATCGTGACAGTTCTACAGAACTATTATCGGGAGAAATAGAGTTTATACATCTACGAAGGATTGAAAGTGTCTCAACAGACGACTAGTTCAACTAGTAATATTAATACTTCGGTAGAACAAGTATCGGACGTATACTACAAAAGCCCTATCCCTAAACGTAGACTCAAACTTGTCGGAATTGGACTTGCAGTTTTTCTTATTACTTTCATTTTTAATTTCCCTCTTTCACAGCGAATTAAAAACCTTGTTCAATATGAAGTCCTAGGCCAATTAAACTGTCCGGTGAGTCACGAACAAATTGGAACCGGTTTCTTTCCCCCGCGTATACAAATAAAAGGCCTTAATTTTTCTAGACAATGCTTTGATACACCTCAAGATATCCATTTTGGTCAAGTTACGTTTAGGTTGGCGTTCCCAAGCTTTGTTCCGCCAGGGCCGAGATTTCTCCTCTCCCTTGACTATAACAATGACCCGATTCGTCCATTTATAACTCCAACATACAACGGAATTCACTTTAACCTCAGAAATGCTGAATTTAATCATCAATTCATAGCTCCATTAATAGGCCAGGAGCAGTTTATTCGTGGAGATTTTCTCTTCAATACCATCTTTACAACATCTTATTCTGGAGGAATTCCAAAATCGGGGAACTTTCAAATAAAGTCGACCAATTTTCATATTCCAAGTCAGAATATTCAAGGATTTTTAGTTCCAACCTTGAACCTAAATAATCTTTCACTCAAAGCAAGAATCGATGATTCTACCTTAATAGTTGAAGAGTTCATCACAGGAGATAATGCTTCTCCGGTTCGCGCTCAATTTAGTGGTAATATTAACCTTAATCCAACAAACTTAGGAATGTCAGAGCTCGATTTAAGTGGGAGCTTTAGACTTTCTGAGGACTTCTTAAAGGAATTTTCATTCATTCAGCTCTTTTTACAAGGTGCAGGACAACAAGATGGCTCGTATTCTCTAGTTATTCGTGGTACCTTGGACAACCCTGCTCCTAACTTTAGATAACAAATAAAAAACAGAGGCACTTCATGCAGTCAGCTGCTATAAATTTAGATAAACTAGATTTAACTAAACTCATCCATGAAAGTTTAGAAACTCACTTAAAGACACACACTCCAAAACACTCGTTTCAGCAAGTGTACAATTATGCTCTTTTACCGGCAGGAAAAATGTTTCGTCCCAAATTAGCTTGGGCAAGTGCAATAGATCAATTCAATAAATATCAAGAACAGGAAGTTTGCAATGAGTCTAAAAATCTCATTGCAAACTGCTCTCTTTTGGGCAGTGCTCTTGAAATGCACCACACATATACTTTATTGCATGATGATCTCCCTTGTATGGATGATGATGCCTACAGAAGAGGAAAGCTTTCCACACATAAGCAATTTAATGAATGGAGTGCATTACTGGCAGGAGACGGACTTTTAAACTTGAGTTATCAACTTCTGTTTAAAATTGAACATCCCCTAATTGTAGATTACGGACGCTATTTTGCTTGGTGCATGGGGACAAAAGGTTTGATTCATGGCCAGTGCTTAGACCTAAGTGAAGAAAGTAATTTAAGTTTAAACTCACTTATTCACACACACCGCCTTAAGACGGCCCGACTTATTCAGGCCTCAGTCGTTGGAGGAAGAGTTATAGGTCTTCCACAAAACTGTATAGAAAACTCAAAAATAAAACAGTGGAAAGACATTAAATCTGCACACCGGCTGGGTGAAGCTTTGGGCATTACGTTCCAACTACTAGATGACCTCTCAGAATTGGTTATCGAAAATCATTTTGAACAGGACTTAGGAGAATTAGAGTTAAAGATTAATCCTTGGTTATCTCATAAAATCTCTGATGTTTCAAAAATTACTCAAAACTATCTTGAAAGAATTGAACACAATATTTATGGGAAAAATTTAAAGGCCGTACTTTCTGAATACTTTGGTAAGATGTATAAAAATATCCAAAAAGACGCAATTGAATCGACACTTAGAAGGCATAATAATAAAAACCTAAAGGATTTCGAGCAAAACTACTTACCAGTTATGGCGACTTTGGATAGATTGCGCCATCTCTAGCATACTTTGTAATTTTGCCTTGGCGGCCAAAACTTTTTCGATCCTAAGACTATCAGTCATTGAGTCATTCTGAGATTCAGACTCTTCAAGCGAACTGAAGACTAGCTCGCTCTCACTGGTGCTATCAACATCATCCTCAATTAATGAATCAGATACTACCGAAGTATTAAGACACTGTGATAATTCTTTCTTTGCCTGCTCAACCGTCAACTTATCTTGAAAAAGCAATTTTTTAATAAACGCAACTGCTTCAATATCTTTATGCTCGTAGAGCTTCTGTCCTGACGAAGATAAGATGGGTGAGATTTCTTCAAATTCACTCTCCCAAAACCTTAACACATAAGGCTTAACACCAGTGATACTGCAAACTTCGTTTAATTTAAAATGTGATTTCTGAGGTATACTCAATGACTCTAACATACCTATAACCTACTCGATTAAAAGTTCATATCATCATCGTCATCTTCAGGCCCATCATCAATATTAGACATAAAAGAAGACAAGGCCCGAGGTACACCATCTTTAACAGGCAAAGAAGTATCTTCTTTTCCTTTTTCATCTAAACGGTGAGAAAACCTGGCAGTTACATCTTCCTTGAGAACCTGAGAAGGTTTAAAAGTAAGAACTCTTCTTGCGGAAATTTCCATGGCCTCACCAGTTTGGGGGTTTCTCCCAACTCGAGTTGCTTTGTCTCGAATCGAAAAATTTCCAAAGCCAGAAATCTTGAC
>SKIL01000360.1 GCA_007116425.1 Bacteriovoracaceae bacterium
AGGATCATGCCAAAAATGAAAACTAGAAGAGCGGTTGCAAAGCGTTTTTCTGCTACAGGTACTGGAAAATTAAAGAGAAAGAGACAAAACTTACGTCATATTCTCGAGAAGAAGCCACAGAAAGCTAAAAAGCGAAATGGTAAAACTGATTATGTTCATGAGTCTGATGAGAGACAAATGAAAAGATGCTTGCCTTACCTTTAAATTGGTAAAGCGCAAAAGAGATAAATTATAACTGAGTCTTGGGTGTTTTAAGTGGAATTTACCCCCCAAGAATCGTGCAAGGAGATAGATTATGTCACGTGTTAGAAGAGGTTTTAAGGCCAGAAGAAGAAGAAATAAAATTTTTAAGTTGGCCAAAGGTTTTAGCTTTGACCGACGTTCAAAATATAGAACAACTGCAGATACGGTTAAGCGTGCTCTACACTATACTTACCAGAGTCGTCGTTTACTCAAGAGAGATATGAGAAGACTTTGGATTACTCGTATCAATGCAGCTGCTCGTCTTGTTGACTCTTCTTACTCTAAGCTTATGGGCGGACTTAAGAAGAATAATGTCATGCTTAACAGAAAGATGCTTTCTGAGATTGCAGCAACTGACCTCGATGGTTTTAAGGCCATTTCTCAAAACGCAAAATAAAGGTTTGAGAAAATTATTTTTTAGAAAGGGCTTCTCAATGAAGCCCTTTTTTTATTTTATTTGCTGTCGTAAGCGAGAAAAATGTTGGTTCATATTTGGAAATAGGCCAATAGCATCGGTTATGAGCTCTTCAATCGTGGATGGCCTTCGTTGTATTTCAATCGACTTTTTTATTGCTAAATCATAGAGGCGAACATCTTTTACTCCCTGATTTATTAAGTCCATAACATTGCTGATAACTGCACCTGCTGGAGTATCACTTTTATCGGCAAGGATTTCGATAACTCTAAGTTCTGGTCCTTTGCTCTCAGGAGGCATTTGATTAGCAAGCTCTAAGGCCTTATCTACTTTTCCCATATTAGCGAGTTCATTTATCGCTTGGTTGCAGATTTTAGGAGCATATAGGTGAGTAACGTTAAAGCATTTGTTTATAATTTCTTCCGCCAGCTCTGAACCATGATTAATAGAGCAATATTTTGCTGCTGCCAAGAGGCATATACCAATTTGGTTAATTGTATTGATAATGGTTTTCTCATTAAGCTTTGAACCTGGGTAGGTTTCATTAATCATTGTTTCAAGTTTTTCAAATGATATATATGTATCAACAAAGTTCGTGAGCTCTTCAAAGCTTTCTGTTGATACAAAAGATTTTGCTATATGAGGAAGGTGAGTTGGATTGATGGGATAATTCTTTACAAGCTTTGAACTGATGAGCTTTATCTCTTTGAAGTCTTTAGACTGAATGTGGGCCTCAAGTAGTCCATTAAGGCAATTATAATTTAGGGGGTCAAGATTTAATCCCTCTTGATAGAGTTCTTTTGCTTCTTTTATATTTCCATTTAGATAGTATGATCTTCCTTGAACGTAAAGAGAGAGGGGCGTTTGTTTAGTCGATGATTTTAGCTCCGTAATTAATTGAAGGTAGTCTTCTTGGGTGCTCTCTTTCGTTTGCTCATTAAAAAACTCATTTTCAAAATAGGATGAAATTTTAGAATGTAGATACTTTTCCTCGGAGGAGAGAAGAAGCTTTTCGAGTAAACAGGTCTTAATTGATTTGACTAGTGAATCTTGAGAAATTGGCTTCTGAATAAAACAGTCTGCAAAAAAACGTTGGGCATGAATAAAGTCCGATGAAGGTGCGCCTTTGCCAATGATAATGCTGGCCGATTCACTTTTATTTGGAAACATTTTTAGATGAACTTTCAAAATTTTTAAACACGTCTCTTGGTTAGATTGCAGGTCTAGGATGATAATTTCAGGTGAAAAACTTTTGAGCTGATGACATGCTTCAGAATAATCAGAGTATGTCTGAACGAACTTACTATCAATTGCCAAGTTTTTTGAGGCCGCTTTGACTAGAGATCTGATATTTGGATCGGGAGAGATAATCATGACCTTTTTAGTGGCCATATGCTCCATCCACAAGCGCTTTATCTCACTGTTTTCTGCCACACTGTCTCCGCTATTATCAATATATGATAATAAGTTGATTTTTTATATCTTAAGTTAGTCTTATGTTAGCTTAAAAAACTATTTTCTTTGAATTAATTATGAGTTAACGGGATTTTAAGTGTTTACATATGGTACAACTAGATAAGACTTCTTTAAATGTCAGGAACTTTTGGCAGTTTAACAATAGAGTTGTGAGAGTTAGATATGAAAATATTTATTACAGGAGTTTCGAGCGGACTTGGTCTTGCCTTGGCCAAGTTTTATGTATCCCAGGGGCATACTGTTGGAGGGTGTGCTCGGACGACTCAAAGTATGAAGTTTACACATGCTAACTTGATTTCTTATAAAGCGGACGTTTCAAATAGAGATGAGTTAATATCTGCTTTCGAGCAATTTAGTCCAAACCGTGACATTGACGTTATTATCGCTAATGCTGGAGTATACGCTGCAGAAGATGATGACTCTGAAAGAATGATTGAAATGTTGCGCACTCAAATTTTAGGTGCTTTTAACTGTTTATCTTTGGCCCCTAGTTATATGAAAAGCTCCACTAGAAAGGGATATGTTTTAACGATTGGATCGATTCTCGCACCTTTCTACTACGTAAAATCTCCAAGTTATGGTCTTAGTAAGCGCTGTGTTTTAGACATCACGAAAAGTTTTGATACATACTTAAATAGTTTTGAAATTGACTCGGGATGCTTCTGTCCTGCCTATATCCAAACTGAAAAACTTTCTGAACTCACAGAGCTGCGCTTTCCTAAGTCTCTTTTTGCTTCAAGTGAAAAAGTAGCGGTGGAACAAATTGATAAAATGGTAAAAAAGAGAGAGAAGGTTTTATTTTATCCAAGAGTTTTATATATTGGCCTCTATATGATTAATCTTATGCCGAGGTTTTTAAAACAGTTTTTTCATAGAGTTTAGTCTTATGAGTATTTATAGATTAAAGCCGGCCTTTCAAAGTTTGTTGCGGCCATTGATGCAGTTTTTAAGAAGGGCGAATATTACACCAAATCAGCTCACCTTAACTGCCGTTTTATTTTCTGTCTCAATGGGAGTTTGGATATTTTTAGGGGGGCCACATAATGGGCATCCCTATTTATTTTTACCGTTATTTCTATTTTGTCGCATGGCCCTGAATGCTCTTGATGGGATGATGGCCAGAGAGTTTAAAATGCAGTCCACGCGAGGAGCATTTTATAACGAGCTTGGAGATATCATTTCAGATATTGCTATTTTTGCAGGCTTTTTTAGCTTTTATCTTATTCATACACCTGGCCTTGCTATTTTTATAACCTTGGTCATTTTGAGTGAGTTTGTCGGAGTTATTGGGCCACTTATTTATCACGGCAGAGAAATTTCTCTTTCAGAGTTACGCCGATATGA
>SKIL01000219.1 GCA_007116425.1 Bacteriovoracaceae bacterium
AAAAGTCTCGCCGAGAACTTCTATTTAAGCGATTTACAAAATCCTCTCTCGAAAAGGGAAAGTTGTAGGCTTCTTGGTGGTAGGCCCAAAAAAATAATTCTGCTTGGGAGAGAACTTCACGATAGTTTTCGCCTTCGTGTAAATTATAGTCGCGGCCAGAGACAAAAATATATTGAGGTGAAATTTGATGTCGATAGAATGTATGTCGTTCGTGATCGAAGTAAAAAAATTGCGAGAACTCATCAAGAGTCATTCCACCTTCGAGTTTATTTCTCAGTTGCCTTGAGAGAAAGCATCTATCGGCATGAATATTGACACCATTTTCTAAGTATATTTCTAGAAGTTCCCCATATAACTTTTCAATTAAGTCTGTTCGATAATAGGCAAAGTGCTCATGAAAAAGCATATAAGGCCTTAGAACACCAAATGTTTGTCGGTAGTAGCTGCGCAAAAGATTTCTATAAGCATACATGACTCCCATTTGAGCAATTGTATTTTCTTCCTCGATGATTGTGTCGAGCTCAGCATGTCCCATTTCGTGGAAGATTGTACTCAAAAGGTAATAGTGATAATGATTTCCTCTAATCAATTGAGCATCTTTTAATCTAGTGTCTCTTCTCGTTCCATGATTTTGCAATAACTCAGAGTCTAGCTGGATCATATTCCTTAAGGGGATATAAATCGCATTGGCCTCAGGATTGATAATCCGGCTTAAAGTTCCAAAGTTTCTGACTTGTACGCGTTGATTAAGTTGGTGGGCCATTTTTGTATTGGTAAAAAGCAGGTCGTCTTGGAGGCCGTCAATAAATTTATCGAATGTTTGAGCGTGGAGGGGAAGAAGTAGTATTTTGAAGAGTACGATGAGGAATAAAAAAAAACTTATCTTTGGTCTGCTGTAATTCATCATGCAGGTAATCTCCTCGCTCAGTTAAGAGGGCATCATGCCTGTCTGTTTTAAGGGAGTGAAGTAGTCGGGCTTAAACATATAATTTTTACCGATCATTTGTATGAGACGCTCTATAGACAATACTGGCCTGGAGAGGATAGAATTTAAGGATACGTATGAAAAATAAAATCAAAACTATCCTTAAATTTGAGCTGCTTGGTATTTTCTTGCTTACAATCGTTGCATTTTCAAGCTTTTACTATAGTCAGTCACTACCAGATAACTTTTATTCGATCTCTTCCAATACAGAAGGGATTGGGTTTTTAAGTTATTATTTGACGACGGCCTTAGTGGCCATAGGAGAGTTTTCTGGGCCATGGGTTTTTATTCCCTTTGTGATATTTTCCCTGTTTTATAGCTTCCAATACTCTCGACGTGAATATCTTCTGGACACTTTAAATCTTTTTACTTTGACCTTTGCCTGTCTTTTTATTTTTGTTTTACTTGTGCCTGAAGCTGTCGGCCGCGGACTCAATTACTATCTCAATACTTATCTCAGTACTTTTACTCTCGTCACTTCAGCGTTACTTTTTAGTTTTGCTTTTTTCGCCGGAAGTTTTCGAGAGTCGTTCAAGCAATCTGTTTTTGACTTTGTTCACTATTTATCACTTCTTCCTGGAATTTTATTTAGGGGTGCCGTGCGGATTAATCCTGTAAGTGTTTTTAGATCAGGACAATCTTTTATCGACAAATTAAATAAGGCCGGGCGTTTGTTGGTTGGCCAGATTTTAAAGGGAAAAGCTGATGCTGATTCTAGGAGTAAAGATAAGAAGCCTTCTTCCTCTTCTCCTGTAATTTTGGGTCACGATGAAAGCAGCGAAACAGAAGTACCAAGGTTAGCAAAAGAAGAACTTTCAAGATCAACGGCCTTTTCGCAAAGTTTACAGTCTGATCAGGTTAGAGAAATTCCGGTTACTGAAATTCAGGAAGAGAAAGTTACCAAAAATGATAATGAAGAGCTTACTCCTCGCAAGACAAATGTTAGCGAAATTGTCTCGGCCGAACAGGTTGAGAGAGAGAATCAGTACTATAACTTAGTCGACAGAATGCCTCATTTTCAAAAGTCAGATAAAACAAATACGGCCCCGAGTGATGATTATTTTGGAGATATTGTCACTCGAATAGAAGAAAAACTTGGCGAATTCAATATTGATGGAAAGATTATCAATATTCTCAAAGGACCAGTTGTCGACACTTTTGAGTTGGAACTCGGCCCTGGAGTGAAAGTTTCCAAGGTTAATAGTGCTGAAGATGATTTAAGTTTAGCTCTTTATGGTGCCCCTGTTAGGATTGTCTATCCGATGGTGGGAAAGACCACTGTTGGGATTGAAGTTCCAAGAAATCCAAGGGATGTGATTTATCTCGATGAAGTTATTCAGTCGCAAGAGTTTCAAAAAAGTAATCACAGGCTTCCCATTGCGATGGGGAAAAATGCCTTTGGAGAAACCTCGGTTGTCGATTTGGCCTCAATGCCGCATATGCTTATTGCTGGTGCTACCGGAGCGGGTAAATCTGTTTTTATTAATACGCTCTTAGTTTCGCTTTTAATTAAAAAATCTCCGCGCCAAATGAAGCTTATTCTCATTGATCCAAAGCAATTAGAGCTGGCACTCTATCACCAATTACCACACCTTATTTTACCGGTTGTCACGGATGCTAAGCGTGCGGCGATTTCGCTTATTTGGGCCTGTCAGGAAATGGATAAGCGTTACTCGATTTTAAAAGAAATGGGAGTTCGGGGGATTGAAGGATTTAATGAGAAAATCCAACGGGCCACTCCTGAGCAATTGGCGGCGATACATCAGTACTACGATAACGCTGATGAAGATGGGTACGAGCTTCCTTATATTGTCATTATTATCGATGAGTTTGCCGACCTGATTTTAACCAAGGCAGGGAAAGAGATTGAGACAAATGTTTCTCGATTGGCGGCCAAGGCCAGAGCGGCCGGAATACATCTTGTTTTGGCAACTCAAAGGCCTTCCGTCGATGTCATTACAGGGGTGATTAAATCTAATTTCCCGACACGAGTTTCCTTTAGGGTCACGGGTGTTAATGATTCAAAGACAATTTTGGATGGTAAGGGTGCCGAAAAACTGCTTGGAAAAGGGGATATGTTATACAAGCACGGAACGTCCAAGATTAGGCTCCACTCATCCTATGTTGATGAAGTTGATGTAGAACATCTGGTTACTCAATTGTCTTCTCTTGAGCCTCAGTTTAATGAATCGGCCCTAGACTTTATTGAAAATGGTGGCGAGGTTCAGGATGATCCGTATTCTTATCCTTCAACTCAAAGTTTGGGTCAGGATGGACAAAATCAAAAAGATGATCGTTTTGACGAAGCGCTTCAGATAGTTCTTGAGCACGGGGAGGCCAGTGCTTCTATGCTGCAAAGAAGACTGCGGGTTGGGTATAATCGGGCCTCAAATTTAATTGATGAGTTGGAGTCTTTGGGTGTGATTGGGCCTGCGCAGGGCTCCAAGCCGAGAAAAGTGCTTGGACCGCCTCCTGCTCCGTAAAATTCGCA
>SKIL01000205.1 GCA_007116425.1 Bacteriovoracaceae bacterium
GAGAGAGAAGAATTAAAAAGCTTCGTCGAGTTTACCGAATGATTGCGGAAGATGCTCCATATGTCTTTTTCTTTAATTCAACTGATAGTTTTTTCGGACACACTAAGCGAATGCAAAGAGAAAAAGATACTTATCAGTATGGCATTGGGACATCTTATTGGTGGATGAGTAAAGAGTAAAAATCCTTTAGGTTCTAGATTGCGGAGGTTCAATCTTGTTTGATTATATTTTAAGAAGACTTTTAATTATGATCCCAACTATTTTGGGGATCACTGTTGTGGTATTTATTATCATTAACCTTGCCCCGGGAAGTCCTGTTGAGCAACAGATCCAACAGCTTCGCTTCTCCGGTATGGGAGATGCAGGTGGCGGAGCTGGTGACGCAGCTGTTACCCAGGAAGTAATTGATGCGCTAAAGGCCCAGTACGGATTTGATAAGCCAATGCATATACGCTATATCATTTGGCTCAAAAACTTATTTGCTCTCGACTTTGGCCTTAGCTTTACTTATGAAGAGCCGGCGCTTGAAATTATTGTAAGTAAGTTCCCTGTTTCCCTTCAATTTGGAATTATATCGCTCATACTTTCCTATTTAATTTGTATTCCACTCGGGATTATCAAAGCGATTCGACATGGTTCTGCCTTTGATCTGGCCACAAGTGCTATCTTGAGTGCTCTTTATGCGGTTCCAGGATTTATGCTTGGTCTACTTCTTCTCGTCTTTTTTGCTAGTGGGCAGTTCTTTGAATGGTTTCCGTTAGGAGGTATGATCTCTGATGATTATGAGAACTTTACTTTCTTTGAAAAAGTTGGAGATCGAGTATGGCACTTTGTTCTACCTCTCGCGGCTTATATGGTTTCTCAGTTTACGGTTTTGACAATCTTGATGAAAAACTCTCTTTTAGAAGAAATTAAGAAAGATTATGTTCGAACAGCTCGAGCTAAAGGTTTATCTGAGAAAAAAGTTTATTTTAAGCACGCTGTAAGAAATGCTCTAATCCCAATCGTTACAGGTCTTGGAAGCTTACTTACAATTTTCTTTGCAGGCTCTCTACTTATTGAGACAATTTTTGAGCTTGATGGAATTGGACGAATGAGTTTCCGTGCCGTTTTAGAGCGCGACTATAATGTGTTGATGGCCTCAATATTTATTCAAAGTGTGTTGATGCTTTTTGGTAATCTCATAAGTGATATTGCTTATGTTGTCGTAGATCCAAGGATTGATTTCTCATGATAGAGCGATTTATTGAAAATGAACTGACGTTAAAAAGATGGCGCCGTTTTAAGTCGCGTAGAACAGCTGTTTTTTCGGCCTTCTGTCTTTTGTTTATGACTTTTTTAACCGTGACGGCAGAGTTGATCTCAAATAATCGACCAATCGTTATGCGTTATCAGGGAGAGTTGTATTTTCCAGCTTATCGTAATTACCACGCAGAAGCTTTTGGTATTACTGATTATCTGGTTCCCGACTATAAAGAGTTCGAATTTACTGAGCCAGGTGACTTTGCAATTTGGCCAATTATTCGTTGGGACCCCAATGAAAGTAATATCGATGTCGATTACTATCCGGCCCCTCCTTCAAGCGTGAACCTACTTGGGACTGACAACCGAGGACGTGATGTCTTATCTCGATTACTTTACGGTTTTCGCTACAGTATGGCCTTTGCCGTCTTTGTCTGGTTGATTACCTTTATCACGGGAACAATTCTCGGTGGGATTATGGGTTATGCTGGAGGAAGGATCGACTTTTTTGGGCAAAGAGTTGTGGAGGTCTTGAGTACCGTTCCGCAGTTTTTTCTACTCATTATTTTAATTTCTATTTTTCAACCGAATCTAACTTTACTTATTCTCGTTTCAAGTATTTTTGCTTGGATCCCTATTAGCTATTATGTGAGAGGGGAGTTCTTAAAGAATAGAAAGAAAGAGTTTGTCGAGGCGGCCCTTTCGATGGGGGCAAGTCATGCGTCTGTGATATTCAAGCATATTTTACCAAACTCTTTAACTTCGGTTATTACTTTTGCGCCTTTTACTATTTCAATGAATATCATCATTTTAGCTTCTTTGGACTTTCTTGGTTTTGGACTTCCTGTCTATATTCCTAGCTGGGGAGAAATGTTAAATCAGGCCCAGACATACGCTACGACTTCGTGGTGGTTGGCCGTGTTCCCTTCTCTGGCCCTTTTTATCACCTTAACGTTTTTGAATCTTTTTGGTGAGGGTGTCAGGGACGCACTAGATCCAAACTTCAATTAGAAATGATAGGTATAGCGCAAACGAAAACTTCTTTCGTTTGCGTTATAACCCGCAATATCCTCATACTTTTTATCTAGAGCATTTAAAACTTTAAGTGATAAGCGAGAGTTCTCTTTTGAATATAGAGCTCCGACACCTACCGTATAATAAGAAGGGAGTTCTTCTGGAGATAAGGTATGACCAGAGCTTCTTCTTGATTTGTAAAAAAGTTGAGCATTTAATTCTAGCCTTTCATTCATTTGGCGATTGAGTCGTGCTGAAGCTGTATGCTTTGGTCGATCAATTGATCCCTGCATTGATTTACTCTTCAAGTGTGCACTTGTTAGATGAAGTGTCGTATTGTCCATTGTTTGATGCCTCCACATGGCCCAAAGCTCGGCACCTTTATTGGACCATTTGTGTTGATTAACGTATTCCATTTGATTCTCTGTCGGGTCAAAAACAATATCGATTAAATCATAATGCTGATTTCGAAATAGCCCAGCTCCTAAACTCAGTGAGGAGTTTATCTCTGCCTCCCAGTTGAGCTCAAGTAAAACAACTTTTTCTGGAGTAAGCTCGGTATTTCCATACTGAGAATAGAGTTGATACAGAGAGGGATTATTTTTTCCAACAGTTGCCTTGATATTAAAAATAGAGTTTATGGGCCTGACATAGAGAGATGGCATGATTGAGTATTGAGGTGTACTTCCATAGTTTGAGTGATCCTCAATTCTTGCTCCGATGGAAAGTGATGCTTCTAGATCCGAATTGATAGGACGTTGATAATTTAAGGCGACTCCAAAACCAAAGGAATTATCAGATTGATTGTTTTTTTCTGTTATCAGGTTATTTCCTAGGTCTTCACGAAAAGAACCTCTTTGGTGTAGCCACTCTAATGAAAGCAATATCTCGAGATTTTTGCTAAGTATTTTTTGGAGGAAGAAGTCGATATTTAAAACTTCAGAACTGTATTCGAATTCCTGATCATTCTCTGATATTTCTTGAGCGGGATTATTGTTCTTGCGCTCATTTTTTCCGTAATGAATGCCCAACTGGACGAGATTGAAGTTTAAAAAGTTCTCTGTGGATAAGTCTGTTTTTGTGTGAATGATATCGCGCTCTTGATTCCAGCCTATGGCATCTCTTTCATCGCCAAAGCCCTTGTCGAGATCACTTTCAGATTTTGAGATATGTAAAACTTGATGAAAAGAAACTTTACCAAACTCCC
>SKIL01000016.1 GCA_007116425.1 Bacteriovoracaceae bacterium
ATATTATCTATTCTAATCTCGCCCACCGAGTGACGCAATCACCTTTTAGTGTGCAAAAATTTCCACCACTTACCAGTCTAAAAAACTGACCGGTGGTCTTTACACTGTACCAGTCTCATCAAATTAGCTGTGTTAAATAGTCGGAAAAGCTCTATTAGCTTCTGGCACGTCCAATGCAAACACTCTGCTCAGCAAAGAAGAATAATGAAGACAAAAAAGGGAGGTCATATGCGTATATTTAATCGCGAGAACAAGCAAAAAGGTCAAGGAGTTATGGAGTACGTCATCATCTCAGCACTAATTGGCATTATTTGCTTAGGCGCCGTGAAGCAATTTGGTGGAGTCATCCAAAACAGAATGGAATATATGCGCTCACAAGTTGTAAGCACAATTCCCATGAGATAAACACGGGAGTCAAAAGTGTATATCCTTAGATGTGTTACGGCCTTGACACTGGCATTTGGATTTAGCTTTTCTTTTTTAGAGGTATCACTTGAACATCAATGCCACCTCAAGGCCCTTTCAGTTGGATTCATTAATATCTCTCGAGAAATGCTTCCGGCCGAAGAAACTTCCACAAGACCGCCTTTGTATTATGCAAATGCCACTCACTGCAAAGGCGGTCTATTCAGGTCAAGTTTAAATCAAAACAGGACCACTAACACCCCATACAATCTTATTTCGAGAGTAGAGTTTATTCATAGCAATCCTAATCTTTCTCCCATGAAGTTTGAGCTTTTGTTTCAGGGTAAAGCGTTTAATGAAGACCTCTAATCAACAAGGGAGCATTCACTTTCCATTATTATTTCTGACTCTTGGAATTATGATGATTTCGATCACTTTGCTTCTCAATTCACAGCGGAAACTCGAAACTGTACGCATTCATTCACAGCACCATTTGTGTTTAAAATTTGGAATGGAAGCAGTAAAAAAGTATGCCAAAGAAATTGGCCAAATAAATAAGCAAATCAGAGCTTTATTTTACGCCTCAAATACGGTTGGCCTTGCACTCCCACCAGTTGGAGCAGGTGGGAGAAAGGTCATTAGGGCGCTCGAGGTCTATCAGTTTTATAAATACACACAGGTCGTATCCATACTTGCGAGAAACCCATACTGTGGTTTTAGTCAAAATCTCCAAATTTATGCCACTCTCCCCTACTCGTTTTTTAGGCCTATGAGTGGCCAAAAACTAAGAAATTTTGACCGTACTCTAACAACTGGAAAGAAACAGGAATGGAGAAGCGTATTTATGACGATCAAGATGGACAATGGACTTCCGCCAAGAAGGCATTACTTACATACTCCTTTAAAAATTACCCAAAAAGACCATTTTTCTCCTCCAGTTTTCAAAAGAGAAAAAATAATTTCATCTCACTTCACAGGTCGACTATGAAAAAGCATAAAGAAGCAGGAATAATTGAGCTAGAAGTTGCACTTTGGATCGGCATGATTCTTTTTATTTTAAGTCTAACGCTCAAAACCCAAGTGGACTTTAAGAAAAGTATCAAGGCCGAATTTATTAATTATCAGCAAGAGTGGAATAGGATTGAAAATGGAAACTTCTAAAGAAGAAAAATTACCAAAAGAAATCATTCAGGACTTAAAAAAGAACTGGCTAAAAAAATTCGCTCTCATTATGGTTTTGAGTAATACATTAACATTTATGTTATTTGGCCATACTCAAACTGGACCGAAACAAAAAGATGAGCTCATTTCACCACCAGGACACGTCTTGCTCGAGTTTAATGTCATAAGTCCTTTGACTAGAAATCAAATAATTGAATCAAACCTTTCGGTGTATTTATTAAATGAAAAATCAAATCAATTAATTGCTCCAAAAGTCTATATTCATGAGCACGCACCACTGGCAAATGACAGTACTCATTTTTACCATCAGTCATCCCACAATAAATCTCGAGTAGTCGCAAGTGTTCCGAAGTCTAAGCTTAAGTATTTTATCCCAAACCTTGGAAAGGTTTTTACTTTACTTCCGTATGGGCACAGACCTGATGAAAAAATTAAAGAGGTCACAGAGATAAGGAGGAGTTATGAAGTACACTTATAAGGTGATCATGATATTTGCGATCGTTCTTTCAACTCATTTCCCCAAACTTGCGGAGGCAGGTCACTACTTGGACTATCCCAAACTTTTTATTCTCCAAACAATTGGAAATAAGTCTGAAAGATCTTCCCACCTTCAGAGTTTTGCTTTTCAAGAGCTAACTCAAGTCCATGGGATTCCTAAATATTTTATCGAAAAAAAACACGCAACAACCTGCCAAGATCAAGATAAAAGCACCTTGCTTCACTTGTGCATTGATGAAACAGGAGAGCACAGGATAGTAAGAGTGAATAACAAAACTCTATTCGAATCATTTCGAATTTTTAGAACAATAAAGCTTTAAGATTTTAAAAGGATAAGCCCGTGATAAAAAGACGAAAAAGTATCAAGACAACTAGGCCAAAAGAAAGAAAAGTCAAAAATCTCTCTTCCGGCCGTAATAGTCTGAATTATTCAGCTTTTTTGTCTGGATGGATAGAAAAAGCAGGAGTTGTTCCCTTATTGCGATTGGCCGCTTTTCTCTTTTTACCCATATTAGTCTTTTTTGCAGAACGACGGTTCTTTGTAACTCGTGTTTTAGATACCATAACAATGCTCCTTACTCACTCCAGCTTCAAATATCTACGACTTGATTTATGCAATAATTCAAGGCCCTTACTTTTACATAGAAAACTGTGTTCAGTCAAGGCCGTAAAGCTCTCATCAGTGCTTTTTTACCTAGCAATTGTAACAATGGCACTCTCTTCTCCTTGGCAAAAAACTCACGCATCGCAGCACAGCAGGTCGATATTTTTAAACGTTGGTCAATACAAGCAATTAGAAGTGGGGGAAATTAATCGCTTTCTCGTCACAAATGAAACACCTCTCTCCTACCGGTATGAGGAAAATCGAGGACTTATCAAACTAAAGGGAAGCTCTAATGGCGCAACAGAGCTTATCATTTGGAAAAACTCCCACATGGGAGAGGTAAAGCATCGCTATCAAATCAGAGTCTATGATGAGAGTAAAGAAGAGCTCTCTCTAGGTATTAACAATGTGCTTAAACTACTGGGGCTTATAGTTGAGACAAAAGGCCCAATGAGTTTTGTTAGTGGTGAAATCACAAGCTTTGAAAATTATATACATTTTCAACGTCTAAGGCGTCAGTTTGCTGAATATTTTGCCAATAATGTTTATTTCACAGAGGCCTCATTATCCCCGAAGCTTATAAAAAAAGTAATATCTAAGGCCTATGCAAAAATATTCAATTTAAGTGATTTCGCCTTTAGTTGTCGACCTAGCAATATTCAAATCCAATGCTTCTACGACCAGTCGAGGCCAATCCCCAGCTCTGAAAAAAACTATCTTACAGAAACGCTTGGAATAGATGTAAGCTCGCATAATCGATCAGAGTCACTTTCACAGAACTATCGCGTCAAACTTAAAATCATTCAAGAAGAGCAGCTTGATGGAAGAGAACTCCGTTTTGGCCTAAATCAACTTAATGCGACAGTTGATGAAATATTTCAACACGGGCTAAGAAGCCTCGTCGAACAAAACTCTATTCTTATAAACCAATCAAATGTTTCAATCTCAACCCTAGCGAGACCGCAAATTACAATGATACCACTGCAAGAGAGTAAAATATCGATCGGCTCAGAGCTTCCATTTCAGTCACAAAGCTCACTTGGTATATCCAATACAGAGTGGAAGTTTGCGGGACTCGAGGTCACATTAAATCTAAGCCCCGTCTCACACCGACTTAAGCTAGACTACTCTACTGTATTTTGTAGGCGAACACCAGGGAGTTCTCCGACGATCAGTGGTAATCGAGAATCATCAACTCTCTATCTTGAAAAGAATAGCGCCACACAGTTATTTGAAATCACCTATCAAACAATTGGAAATGGTGAAAACGGCATTCCAGGAATTAAGAGGTTTCCTTTAATCGGGAGTCTGTTTAGCTCTCAGTCAAATCAAAGTACCTACAAGAGAATAACTGGCCATATAAAAATTGAGGAAATTTAAAAATGCTATATGAATCAAAAGTTCTAAAAACCCTTTTGAAAAAAATAGAGATATCACTTGATAACTCAAATATTATCAACCTCGAGTCTGCGATTGATATTTGTAAGGATATCAATGGGATTAATTATCTATCACCCGATATACTCTCAAGTATTGAAAATATAGTCGCAGACATTATGAACCTCCAATATCTTTCAAGCTATATCCAAGAAGGCCTACAGGAAATAATCATTCACTCTCCCGAGGACATAACGCTACTTTACGGTACAGAGTCAAAAAAAGAAAAAATAAACATAGATAAGCAAATATATAGATTATCGCTAGAGGCACTCGCCGTAAGATCTAAGATTAAATGGAATTACAATGAGCCCTTTTCAAGCTTTCCTACAATAATACACGGACGCGAAGCAAGAGTAACTTTTGTTCACTCCTCTGTGACAAACAGTTCTTTTCCTATCTGTTGTATCCGATTTCATAGTCAGAATATATTATCTTTTCAAGAGTTTGGCCTCACAGCAATACAAGAGAGTTGGATCGTAGAGCAAATCAAGACCAAGAAAAACATTCTCATATCTGGTGCAACAAAAAGTGGGAAGACAACACTTTTAAAATCCATCTTAAATACTATTCCAAAGCAAGAGCATCTGATAACACTAGAAGACACTGCCGAGCTAGAACTAAATCGTCAAAACACAACCTCTCTCATAAACAGAGATGACGATAAAAGGTATGACCTCAAGCAACTATGTAAACATGCACTACGACTTAGTCCAGATCGAATGGCGCTTGGTGAGATGCGATCTAATGAGGCCGTAAGTTTTATTCTTGCAATGAATACTGGGCATAAAGGACTAATGAGTACACTTCATGCCAATAATGCTGTTGATGCTATAGAAAGGGTTGCCCTTCTGTTTCACTTCTATTCTGAGTATGCGCTAGAGACTGACGTTGTGATGAGTATTATTTGTCGCAATATCGACTATGTGATTCACTTAGAACAACAAAGAGTGACTGAAATCATTCAAGTTTTTGGACAGGAAAAAAACAAGGTAATTTTTGAAAATATTTATCCTAAACAGAATAAAGAAAGCCTCATAATCTAAATACCAGAAAAAGGGCCTTTATCTAGCTCAAGACCGTCATGAATTTTTCGAATAACTTCATTTTGATCACAGCTAAGACCAGTTACGATTCTAATACTATTTGATTGGGCCTCAACTCCACGCACTTCAAAATCAAGTTTCGAAATTCTCGCCTCAATTTGATCCCTTAAGAGGGCGATATTATGCCCAATTAAACCTATGGCATTTCGATCACTCGCTATTGCAATTAAGCGAGAGGGACAGTCTTCAAGGTGAGTAATATAAGAGCCAAGTCGCTCCCTACCGATACTCCTTTTAGGGTCTAAGGAGGAACCTACAAATACGGGAATACTTAAACTTCTAACCGGAGAAAGTGTTTTTGGGAAAAGAACTTTTGCCCCTGCTAAAGCGAGAGACTCTGCCTCATCAAAGGTTAAAAATGGTATCCAACAAATGGGAAATCCGAGACGAGGGTCAGCACTTGCAATGCCTGGTACGTCAGTCCAAATTTGCAACTCACTGGCCCTGATTGCTTCAGCGTAAAGAGCTGCAGAGAAATCAGATCCCTCTCTTCCAAAAGTTGTTGTTCTTCCATCCAAGGTCGATCCAATAAAGCCCTCGGCCACATAGACTTGTGTCTCATCTTCAAGGTTTACCTGGCGACTCAAGGCCTGATAAATCGAATCCTTTAAAGGATTGGCACAAAGAAATGATTCATCTGTCCACATCACTTCACGTGAGTTCAGATAAGAAACTTTTTTATTTTGGCCATTGGAGCGAAAAGTATTCTCTAAGACTGCTCTGAAGATTAGAGCAGACATTCTTTCACCTAATGAGTACACAGGGTCCATGAGTTCACCACTCAATTGACCGGCGGTATTAATTCGCAGAGACAGGCTTTCACCCTCACTAAAAAGCTCTTTCATGACGATTAAAGAATCTTGACTGAGTCCTGCCTCTTTGGCCATTTCATAATGGCGAGAAAAAATACTCTCCCAAAGATTGAGCGCTTCATCACCCGCATTAAGAGATTTTGAAGCAAACTCTTCAAGTCCATTTGTCGTTTTTGCAGTGGCAGACACAACAACAATCTTAACTCCCGGAGTACTGACAATGATCTCCGCGCATCTTTTCATTGCTGGGATGTCAGCAACACTGGTTCCACCGAACTTTGAAACGATATGCTTCATAATAAAATTAATCTCTCGTTAGCTTTTTATAACTTACTCTTTTTGGAATTAAAGCTTCATCTCCGAGTCTACGTTTTTTATCTTCTTCGTAGTCCGAGAAGTTACCATCAAACCATACGACTTCAGAATTCCCCTCGAAAGCGAGAATATGTGTGGCCACACGATCTAAAAAGTAACGGTCGTGGGAAATAACAACGGCACAGCCAGGAAAGTCCATGAGTGCCTCTTCTAAGGCCCTTAAAGTATTTACATCGAGATCATTTGTAGGCTCATCCAAGAGAAGAACATTTCCGCCATCTTTGAGCATTGTCGCTAAGTGAACACGGTTTCGCTCTCCACCAGAAAGTTCTGAAACTTTCTTTTTCTGATCCTCTCCAGAGAAATTAAATTTTGCAATATAGGCACGAGAGTTAACATCGCGATTACCTAATTTTATAAATTCAGTCCCACCAGCAACGACATCAAAGATCGTTTTATCTCCATCGAGTTCACGACCTTGATCAACATAGGCCAACTTAACCGTATCACCGACCTTAAAGCTTCCAGCATCAGGTTTTTCTTGACCAGTGATCATTCTAAAAAGCGTTGTTTTTCCGGCACCATTAGGACCGATAACACCAACAATTCCCCCTGGGGGTAGCTTGAAACTTAAGTCTTCATAAAGAAGGTTTTCACCAAAGGCCTTTGAAATTCCTTCGGCCTCAATAACAACATTCCCTAACCTAGGCCCAGGTGGAATATAAAGTTCATGAGTTTCATTTGATTTCTCCAACGACTTTTGAACTCTCTCTTCATAATCGCGTATACGGGCCTTACTTTTGGCCTGTCTGGCCTTTTGAGAACTTTTTATCCACTCAAGTTCTTCCTTAAGGGACTTTTGACGTTTGTTTTCTTGCTTTTGTTCAACTTCCATTCGTTTGGCCTTGGCCTCAAGCCATTGAGAGTAATTCCCTTCAAAAGGAATACCATGGCCACGATCTAGTTCCAGAATCCAGCCGGCCACATTATCGAGAAAGTAACGGTCGTGGGTTACCGCAATAACAGTACCTTTATAGGCCTGAAGGTGGCGCTCAAGCCAGTAAACGGTTTCTGCATCGAGGTGGTTAGTAGGCTCATCAAGTAAGAGGATATCTGGTTCTTTCAAAAGTAGACGACATAAGGCCACTCGGCGTTTTTCACCACCAGAGAGTACTCCACACTTTGACTCGGGAGCAGGACATCGTAATGCATCCATTGCAAGATCAAGGCGTGAATCAAGATCCCATGCATTTCTGGCGTCGAGCTCATCTTGAATCTTGGCCTGCTTTGCCAAAAGTTTATCCATCTCTTCATCAGACATTGGTTCGGCAAACTTAGCGTTGAGTTCATCAAAGTCTTTAAGAAGTTTTACCGTTTCTGCCGCTCCTTCTTCCACGATCTCACGAACCGTTTTCTCAGGATCGAGCTGAGGCTCTTGCTCGAGATACCCGACGGAGTAGCCCTTTGAAAGATGCGTTTCTCCCAAGAAATTATCGTCAACTCCGGCCATAATACGCAAAAGTGTCGACTTACCCGAGCCGTTGAGACCGAGCACTCCAATTTTTGCACCATAAAAATAAGAAAGAGAAATATCTTTTAGAACCTGTTTGGTTTTATATACTTTACCAACTCGATTCATTGAAAAAATAATTTGTTTATCATTAGTCTGCGCCATGCGTCCCCCGTAGATTAAATCTCACAAAATTAATCAGAAGGTAGTATAAAGCGAGCTGTTATTCAATCAAAATTGCCTGGGCCAAAGTGAACAGACCAATAAAAAAGGTAGGTAATACAAAAAGAGCAAGAGATATGAACCGTCCCACTTCAAAGCGCTTTAAAAGCTTCTCAGAGGCCTTGTTTCGCAAAAATAGAAGATCTCCCTCGAGCTCCTCAAGCATCTCTGAGAGTGAAGCTCCTTTATTTCGCCAAGCGGCCAACGCAGAACTCAAGCGAAAAGACAGAAGCTTTAGGTCTTGTGACTTTAAATTTTCAATTAAAGACATTCTAGAGAGTTCCATAACTTCAGTAGAGGATAAATTTACTTGAGAAAGTATCCTTAAGGACTCAAAACTTTGAATAAAAAGATCTAGCTCATCAAAAAGCTTTCCTCTCCAAAACCTTTGATAGAAAGCTAAAAGAGCTAGGCCACAGATGTAAAGAGCAGACATTATCGCCAATAAGCTTGCATTGAGATTGATCTCCAAAATCGAATGAGCAAAGCCAATAAAACCCAATATCACACAACAAGTCAGAATATATTGAATATAATGAGAGACAAATGTTTCACGCAATTTCTTTTCAAAGTTGAGGTCGAGTGCAAGCTGAGATCTTAAGCGCTGAAATGGGAGACTAAACTCACAACCCAAAAGACGACTCCACTTCATTAATCCAAGTGTCATTCGCAGGTAATGCTTATATTCTAACTCGTTAAGGCCCGATTTTATTAAAAGAGAGCGATCGTCTTCACCACTTGGCGAAAACTGCCACATCATATTCATAAGACGATCCCCGCGGTCAATTCGAGGGCCACAGCAAATAAAGCTTAAAAAGCTAAAAGCTAGACCCTTTAAGGAAACTATGGATAAAATCGACTCACTGCACACAACCCCTGACTTTCGGGTCTTAAATATAAGAAAAAATGCGGCCATAAGTAAGAGTAAATAAAATAAAAAATACATAGATGCCCTCTAAAATTTTCTTTTATTGACGAGTTTGTAACAATTTGCGAAAAACTCGGCATGAATGAAGAGCAAAAAAGTCAAAATAATTCAAAAGAGAATCGCCCGAAGTGGATTGGACCAAATTTTGAACAATATACAGATGCCAAACTTGATCGCTATATACGCGAACTTAAGGCCATGTGTAGTGAGCTAGATCCCTATGGTGAGATCGACCCTCAAACAAAGAATAAATTACAAAAACTAGGCGTGATTGATCACAGTGACCCATTCCAAATCACGAACCAACTCATTTACCACCTAGAGAATGCCTTGGAGCAAAAAGAATCAAGAAAAGATTGCTCCGCAACTAAAAGCGAAAAAATACAGTGAAACAAAAGCCAAATCAAAAAAGTGGACAACAAAGTAGGCCCTTTAAACCCAAAGCTCACTCGCCAAGAGAGTTACCAATCTGTGAGTTACACCCAATAAGTATCCAGCAGATTAAAAACGGTCACCCTTGGGTAACAAAAGATCGCTACAGCATGGCCTTTCCACAACAGGCGGATCTCATAGGTGGACAAAGTAAAAATCGACAACTAGTTGCAACACTTATCAATGATCCAAAACACCCGCATATTAAGGCCAGACTTTGGGATACAAGAAAAAGTTTTATTAAGGCCAGACAGGATTTTATGTCTGATCTCAGTACTAGAATCGACTGGGCCATAAGCAAGCGAAAAGAACTAGGCCTTTTAAAAGAAAGAGAAAATTTTTATCTCGTGTTTGGAGAAAGTGATTATATCCCCGGACTTCATGCCCTCAAATTTGGCAATATCATTATTGTTCAATACTACGCTTACTGCTGGGCCCGATACGAAAAAAAGATCACCGAGTTTTTAACCAAGGCCTATAAAAAGCACTTTCCAGATCAAGAACTTTTGCAAATAAGGTTTCAACAAAGAAATCATAAGCAAGAATTAAAAGAAAATGTTTTTCAGCTGAGTACAAAAGACACTCCTCGCCCGACATTGGTTGAATTTGGAGTACGCTATCAAACTCTTTTAAACGAAAGGTATGATATCGGTTTGTATACCGATGCTGCCTCTATTAGAAAAAAAATAGCTCCTTTCATTCAAGACCAATCAAAAGTTCTAAACCTCTACGCCTATACAGGGGCATTTTCTCTACTCGCGCTAAAAAAAGGGGCAACAGAAGTCCATTCGGTGGACCTTTCTCAAAAAGTTATGAAGTGGCTTGAGAAAAATATTCAACTCAATGAGTTTGATAAAAATCAAAAACATGTCTCTCATCAATCAACTGTAAGTGACGCTCTTGATAAATTTATTCGAGAAGGACAAACATTTAGTCAAATTATTATTGATCCACCCCCTAGCTTCTTTGACGGCAAGAAAAAAGAGACAGCACTTGAAAGCTATCAAAAAGATCTTCCAAAAATGATGCAAATTCTTGAGCCGCATGGACATATTCTTGCACTTCTTAATACTCAAAAAGTCTCACGTGAGAAATTCATCGATAAAATAAATAATATTCTGGATAAACACGATGAAGAAGAAGCATTTGAAATTATCGACCAGTGGGGTCTAGAAGAAGACTGTAAACCTTTAAATGGTTTCCCTGAGGGTGATTATCTTAAGGCCTTACTCATTCATAGACAATGGTAATCGCAAAGGTAGAACAATAGATGAATTTTGCCGCATTAACGTCACTACTCATTCCATTATGTTTAGGTATGATTGGTATTCTCCAGGGCGGATTAAACCGACAAATTGCAAACTCAATTGGAGTAGCTCAGGCAACTCTTATTTCTAATTTTGTTACTGTACTCATATGTATCTCTTTTTACTTAATTGTAAAAACCTGGCCGGCCTTCTTCCCCGAGTTTTTTAAAGTAAAAGCTCCCCTCACAACTTATCAATGGTGGTATATATTCCCCGCAATCTTTGGATTTATGATTGTTGCTGGACTTCCCTATGCCATTAGTGAGATCGGTGCTATAAAAGTGACGATTCTTCTTATCGTTGCTCAAATGATGACAAGTGTTCTTTGGGATATCTTTGTTGAAAAGATTCCCATGACCACAATGAAAACACTTGGCATGATTGCGGCCATGGTTAGTGTTGCATTAATAACCTTATCGAAATAAATTCTCGTTATAAACTTTCTTTTCAGTCTCTATTTTTAAATAATGTAAGAACTCCGTATTTTCATCAAAAAGGTTTCTCGGTTCTTGAAAATGACAGAAAAGTCTCTTTAAAATATACTGACTCCATGTCGACATCATAAATAACCTCCATAAAAGATTTATGAAGCCAGTATGCACACTTTAATCCTAAAGATATTTTTAGATTTGATTTTGATTTAATTAAAAACGCAAAAGATTAGCAAAAAAAAGTGCAAAAAACCCTGTACTTTCGGACACTTACCAAGCTATCAGAGCAAATTCTCAGGTGTTAAAATGAATTCAGATAAATATGAAACAACTTTTGTAAATCATAAGGAGATTTATCATGAGCTGCAAGGAACATAAAAATCACGAGCACGAGCACGGCAAAGATTGCGGACATATTCAAATTGAACATAACGGCCACATTGACTTTGTTCACGACGGACATCTTCATCGAAAGCATGGCGACCATTACGACGAGTGTAAAATCGAAGTTTCGCAAAGTAATCCTGCTGAATGTAAACCGCTAAGCTGTAATATTGATCATGAAAAAGAAGGACATGAAAAAATTCCTCATGGAGACCACCATGATTACTTGTATGAGGGAAGACTACACTGTCCACATGGAGATCATTGCGACGATCATGGGCCAGTAAAAGTGGTTGCTTAAGCTACAACTTAAGCTTTTGCATCAATTTTAAATAACAATCAATGATGTCATCGGCCTGGTTTAAAAAATCAGGCCGTCCTTTTTTGGCCTCATAGTTCATTGGCCAATAAAAAGAAAAATAACTACCGGCGGCCCGAGCTGTCTGTAAGTCAAAGAAGAAGTCACCAATATAAATGACATCTTTAGGCTTTAGTGACCAATTCTCTAGCATGACCTCAATTCCTCTAGGACTAGGCTTGGGCTCACAATCATCTCGCGTAATGACCATTTCGACATCAATCCCTAAAGATTCAATCGTCATATCTGTAACCATTTTTGAGTTTCTGGTTAAAATCCCGGTATTAATATTTGACTGTTTTAAGTACTCCAAAAGATCCTTTGATCCATCGATCCATGTTGCTTCTTGGGCGCCAATAAGCTCATGTTTATGAACAATATCAAGACCGCGCTTAATAAACTCAGGATCTGAGTGAGCTTCTAAATATTCAAGAACTGGAGTCTCATCCTTAATTCCAATTTCCCTTCGCATTAAGTCAAAATCGAGCTTTGAATCGACAAGAGTTCCATCTAGATCAAAAATAAAGGCCTTTAAATTTTTATAATCCAAAGTTCTTCCTTAGGTTAATTCCACCACGAACAAAGCGCCTTTGGGCTTCTATCAACAGATAGTCGAGAAATCTCTACTCCCTGAAAGTTTTCAAGAATAATTTTACGCCAGGCCCTTCGGTATTCGTTATTAAAAAT
>SKIL01000089.1 GCA_007116425.1 Bacteriovoracaceae bacterium
TAAAAATGAAAAAAATCCAAATTAATAAACAAGAAGTTCAGTTTTTGACAATTACACAAACCGTTTCAGGTAAGGATGTACTAGAAATTATCATTGATGGTCAGTCATTCTTTTATCGTTCGCCAGAGATGGTTGGCGATGAAATATCTTATATTTCACACAAAAAGATTGATGATAAGCTTACTCAGAATGCCCCTAGATTGCGCTCAAAAGTTTCGGAAGACGAGCAGGGGCTGGTTTTTGTGACTGCTCCTCAACTAGGCAATATGGGTGGGCAAACTTTTGAGATGGACTCTAATATGTCTAGATCAAAGCGTTCAGGTGGTGATGCTGATGAAGGTGCGATGGTTTCACCTATGCCTGGTAAAGTATTAAAAATTTTGTGCGCTAATGGACAAGAAGTTAAAAAAGGTGACTCTCTACTCATTCTTGAGGCCATGAAGATGGAGCATACAATAAAGGCCTCACAAGATGGCGTTGTAGAAAAAGTATTTTATCAAGAGGGTGATCTAGTTGAAGGGGGAGTTGAGCTTGTTCATTTAGTAAAAGCTGAATCCTAACAAAGGTCTATATTTATGTCAGACTTTCCACGTCGAGTAAAAATTGTAGAAGTCGGCCCTCGAGACGGGCTTCAAAATGAGTCGTCTATTTTGTCAACAGAAGTTAAAGCTCGTTATATTGAGCTTCTTTTACAGTCAGGTCTCAAAACTGTTGAGGCCACAAGCTTTGTTCGCAAAGAAAAAATTCCTCAAATGGGTGACGCCTCTATTCTTTACCCTGAAGTCAAAAAACTTAATGCTAAGTACGGTGCGGCCATTCCTTGCTTAGTTCCCAATACAATTGGCCTTGAGAATGCGATTAATGTTGGTGTTAAAGAAATTGCTATATTTACGGCCACATCAAATCAATTTAATCAAAAAAATATAAATGCAACTATCGATGGATCGTTCGAGCGATTAAGTAAAGTCGCGGCAGTTGCCCGGTCTAATAAAATGAAGATTCGGGCCTATGTTTCAACTGTTTTTGGCTGTCCGTATGAGGGAGAGACCTCTCTAGAGACTTTAGAAGAGGTTGTGACTCGGTTGGTAGATCTTGGCGCTTATGAAATATCTCTTGGTGATACTATTGGGGTTGGACATCCGCTACTTGTTCGAAAAGTCCTCGAGCGACTTTGTTCTAAGTTTGATAAGAAGCTCTTTGCTATGCATTTTCACGATACCTATGGCATGGCCTTGGTCAATGCGATGACATCTCTTGAATATGGAATTTCGACTTTTGATTCTTCATCTGCTGGTTTGGGAGGTTGTCCCTATGCTCAAGGAGCAACTGGAAATGTAGCGACGGAAGATCTTCTTTACCTTTTTGATAAGCTAGGTATTGAGACTGGTGTGGATATGACTAAGCTGATGCAGGCTGGGGAGTATATTCTTTCGCATATGCCAAATCGAACTAGTGCCTCCAGAGTTTATCAAGCACTATCAAATAAAAAGACAAATTAAAGGGTCCATTATGAGTGATTTCTCATTTGCAAAAAAATACTCACAAATTGAAGTTGATTCTCCTGATAAACATATCGCTAGAGTTTGGCTAAATAACCCTGATCAACATAATGCTATTACGATGGAAATGATTGAGGGAATTGAAGAGGCCTTAAAACAAATTGAACTTATGCCGGAAATTCACGTGGTTATTTTAGCTGCTCGTGGCAAGTCTTTTTGTGCCGGTGGTGATGTCAAGGCCATGCGAGATCAGTCGGGAATGTTTGCTGGGGACTCGCCAGAATTGATGTGGCGTTATCAGAATGGAATACAACGTATTCCTCTAGCGATTGAAAGATTTAAAAAACCCTTGATTGCGGCCGTTCATGGCCCTGCGATTGGAGCTGGTTGTGATTTAGCTGCCATGTGCGATATTCGAATTGGAGGAGAGCGAGCAAAAATGGGTGAAACATTTGTTAAGCTTGGCCTTGTTCCCGGTGATGGGGGAACATTTTTTCTCTCTCGTGTGGTTGGTTATGCTAAAGCTATGGAGATGTCTTTGACTGGTCGAGTTTATACATCTCACGAGTGTTTGAATATGGGGCTTCTCAACTCTCTGATTGAAGGTGAGGACGAAAATATTCATAAGGCCGCCATCGATTTGGCCCTAGAAATTTCTAAAAACTCCCCTTTGGCACTCCGATTAACAAAAAGTGCTCTTAAGTCGGCAAGAATGAGTGACCTTGAGTCTCAATTAGATCAACTTAGCGCTTTTCAAGGAATGGCCCAGCGTAATCCCGATCATTTTTCAAGGCTTCCTTGAAGATGAAAGTATATAAAGTTTTTTGTTTTTTTATACTTGGCCTACTTGGACTTTTGTTGAGTTCGTGTGCTTCGATTGATAAGGAAGAAGAACTTTCTGGAAATCTTTTGGTGCACGATATTTGTCCGCTTGAAGTTGAGGGGATTAGTCTTACTCAGCAACATCTTCAAGGTCAAATTGAGTTATATCTTTGGGGAAATTACCCCAGCGTGGGAAAGCGCCTAGCTATTGATGAGATTTTATTCGAGCAAGGTCATCGTGAGGTCTGTGAGCTAGAAGTAAGTGTTCGGCGCTCAATGAGAAATTGGGTTTCACTTATTGTAAGCTTTGGTATGTATATTCCCTTAGAGTACAGATTAAATTATTCGATTATTGAATACTAGATGATTCAATTGAGCGATAGAGGCCTCTTTCATCTCCCAATTGGTCAAAAGGTCTAAGGAAAAATAGTGGAATCTCCACGCGAAAGTTTTCACCTGACTCGGTCTCGAATTCATAATGACCGCGCATATTACCGGTAGGGGTTTTAAGCGGACACAGAGACTGGTATGTGAAGTTCTCGTTTGGTTCAATCTTAGGGGTTTCTCCGACAACTCCTTCCCCCTGCACTTCTCTTCTTTCTCCCGTTCCGTCAATTATTATCCAGTGGCGATTGATTAAGGTCACTGGTTTTTGCCCGAGGTTTGTGATGCGTACACTGTAGGCGTAAAAGAATTGATTTTTCTCGGGGTGAGACTGCTCCTCTAGGTAGATAGGGAGAGCTTCAATGAGAATATCGTGATCTTTATTTTGGTAGGGTGTCTGAAAATTGTCTATATTCATAAAAATGTTTTCTCTTTGCGTTAATCTTGACTTCTACGTTTCAAATTGCGAAGGTTCACACGTTCTAGTCCATAATGCTATTTTTTCCAAGGGTTGTGAATGTATCAAGTGCCTTTTTTAGTGTTTATCTTCCTTATTTTCATTTCCATTGTGGCCGTAGACGCATTTGGCGAGACTTCTTATGAAACACTTCAGTTTGGCCATGAAAGTGGGCTTTCAATTATTAATTCAGGCGGAAACTCAGATCTTCAAACCTATAATTTACAAACAAAAAACCAAGCCCGCTTCGGGGCCAACAAACTTCAGTTAAATGGGCATTATACCTATGGCAAGTCACAGAATATTGAAAGTGCTCGCAAGAGGATTGTTTAAATGAATGATGTTGTCAGTATGGAAGCTTTTAATGTGCTTGAGCAATATTTTGAGAAATTGATCGACTACTCACCTCAGCTTGTTTTGGCCCTTATTGTTCTCACTATTGGTTTAAAATTTATTGGCCTTTTGAGAAATCGTCTTTCTAGCTTCTTGATAAAGAAAGAGTACGATCAGGCACTTCAAAGTTTTCTTGTCTCAATTCTTGATATTACTTTAAAAGTAGCTCTCTTTATCTCTGTTGCCTCAATGTTAGGCGTCCAAACAACGTCATTTTTGGCAGTACTTGGTTCGGCCGGTCTTGCTGTTGGTTTGGCCTTGCAAGGATCTCTGGCAAACTTTGCAGGTGGAGTAATGCTTCTTATTTTTAAGCCTTTTAAGGCCGGGCATTATATTGAAGCTCAGGGATTTCAAGGAACGGTGAAACAATTAACTATTTTTCATACCGTTTTAACGACTCCTGATAATAAGCGAATTGTGCTTCCTAATGGCCCACTTGCAAATGGGGCGATTACGAACTTCTCTGCTGAGGATATCAGAAGAGTTGATATGAGCTTTGGGATAAGCTATTCCGATAATATTGGTGTCGCTAAAGAGATCATTCTTAAGACTATTAAAGAAGATCCTCGCGTTTTGGCCGATCCTGCACCAATGACGGCCGTGGTTTCTCTTGGAGACAGCAGTGTCGATCTGACTGCTAGAGGTTGGGTGAAAACTGGCGATTTTTGGCCTTTTTACTGGGATAATATGGAAAAAATCAAGGTCGCCCTTGAAGAGGGGGGAATTACCATTCCATTTCCTCAAAGAGATGTTCACTTGTTTCAGCAACCAGTTAATAAAGCTTAATCACCAAGTTTTTCTCTTAGACCTTGAAAAAAATCTTTCTTATACTGCTTGGCCTCCTCCTCAGAGAG
Source organism: Bacteriovoracaceae bacterium (assembly GCA_007116425.1). Taxonomy (GTDB): domain Bacteria; phylum Bdellovibrionota; class Bacteriovoracia; order Bacteriovoracales; family Bacteriovoracaceae; genus SKIL01. Next base: position 4,410 of record SKIL01000089.1, read on the forward strand.
GTGGCCAAAAGTGGTTCTATCTTGCTCGACGATAATAGGCATAACCTTATCGCTACATAAAAAACGAGATTTATGTCGGACCGTCATTTTTCCGTATATCTTTCGCTCCTTACAATATGTCATAATCAGCTTTTCTTGGGCCCGAGTAATTCCGACGTAGCAAAGTCTTCGCTCTTCATCGATTCCCTGTCCTTCAAGAATTGTTTTTTTATGTGGAAGAATCTCTTCTTCCACTCCAATTAAATAAACGATTTTAAATTCAAGTCCTTTTGAGGAATGTAGGGTCATGAGAGTGACTTCATTTCTACGAATATCATCATCCTCGTCTTCATCAAGATTTTGATTATCTTGTGAGTCTTGAAGGATAAGTTTTTCAACAAAACTCTGGAGGGTTGCAGAACCTTGATAAAACTTTGAAAATCTTTCTGCCGATTCAATAAACATCATGACATCGGTTTTTCTACGCTCAACTTGTTTAGCGCTATCATATTGTTTTGCGATAAACTCCAGATAAGAAGTCTTATCTATGAGCAGTGATAGGGACTCTTCAAGTGGTTTTTGTTGAAAATATGATTGGAAGTCTTCAATTAGCCCAATAAACTCCTTAATGGGAGTTTCCCTTCTCGGGTCGAGGTCTGGTTGACTTCTCATTGCTTCAAAAAGATTGATATTTTTTTGAGTTGCAAGCTCTAAGTATTTATCTAATGTTCTGTTCCCAATTCCACGGTGGGGAATATTTAATATTCGCCTGAGTGCCAATTGATCACTGGGATTATTAATAACCGTCAGGTAGGCCATAAGATCTTTAACTTCTTTTTTCTCGTAAAACTTTTGGCCACCGATAATAGTGTAGGGAACTTGTGAGAGACGAAGCTGCTCTTCAATCGCCTGGGCCTGAGTATTGCTTCGGTATAAAACAGCGATATCTCCGAGGTGCCCTCCGGAGCCTTGGTGTTTTACGATTTCATCGACAACAACTTGAGACTCGTGGTCGGTGTCTGCCATTTGCCAAAGAATTGGTTTAAACTCACTTGGCTTTTGACTCCATAAAGTTTTATCTCTTCTGTTCTTGTTTTCTTCAATCACTCGATTGGCAAGATCGAGGATAGGTGAAATAGAGCGGTAATTTTCTTCTAGCTTAATAATTTTTGCGCCTGGGAAGTTTTTTTCAAAATTTAAAATATTGCTAATATCTGCGCCTCTAAAGCTGTAAATACTTTGGTCGTCATCACCGACAACGCATAAATTATTGTGCTCACGAGTAAGTCCCATGACTAATTCAAACTGCAGGCCATTAGTATCTTGATACTCGTCAATCATAATATACTGGAACTGCCTCGAGTACTCACTCGCTACTTCTGGAAATTTTCTAAAGAGCTTGACGGTTAAAAAGAGAATGTCATCAAAGTCAATCGCATTATAAAATCTCAGCTTGTCTTCATAATACTGGTACACATGCAGTGTTGCGTGGTCATAGGGATCTTCATCGTCAAAGAAAGGAGTATCCGCAAAATCATCAACGGAGATGCCTTTGTTTTTTAAAAGTCCAATTTTTGAGTGAATAATTTTTTTGTCAAAAGTTTTTTCGGCCTTGTAGTGCTTCAGAGCTTCGCGAATAATCGCCTGCTGATCACTCATATCGTAAATGCTAAAATTTTTGTGGTAGCCCAGTCTTGTGATTTCTTTTTTTAGGATTTTTACCCCAAGGGAGTGAAAAGTGGATAATGTCAGTCCTCGGGCCTTGCGACTTCCCAAGAGTGTCATAATTCTTTCTCGCATTTCTCTAGCGGCCTTATTTGTGAAGCTAACTCCTAGGATTTGCCTAGGCGAGATTCCGAGATTATCAACCATGTGAGCGATGCGATACGTTAATGTTCTCGTTTTTCCACTACCTGCACCTGCTAGAATGAGAACTGGGCCTTCAATCGTTTCGGCAGCTGTTCTTTGCGGTTGATTTAATCCACTTAGTGAGATCATTTGGACTTTAGCTCCCAAAGGTTTTGATTAGGTGCGGCAGGTATGTCTTATCATACTTTCTTTTGCTCTGTGATGAGTTCAAGATAGTAACTAAATGATCTCGGACCAGCAATGTCTTTTTGTATTTTGGAGCTAAGTCTTGTAGAATTGCGATGATCGTTTTTGACATAATTACCTGTTTTTATTCATTTGATATTTTCTATTTATGGAGGACGGCATGGCCCGTAAAGTAAGATCGACTAAGAAAGCAAAAAAGAAAGCGACTAAAAAGGTTGCAAAAAAAGCTACCAAAAAAACTGCCAAGAAATCTACGAAGAAAGTTAGCAAGAAAACTGCGAAGAAAGCAGTAAAAAAGACGGCCAAGAAAACAACGAAAAAAGCTACTAAGAAAGTTGCCAAAAAAGCTGCAAAACAAGCAACAAAGAAAACAACAAAGAAGGCAACAAAAAAAGTGGCCAAGAAAGTAGCAAAGAAAGCAAGCAAAAAACTTACCGTCTCTCCTAAGCAATCTCAAAAGGAGTTATTCGACTCGCTTTTGGAACTGATAAGAGTAACCTCAACAGTTCTCCCTGACGATATTCAAAAGGTCATTCTTGAAGCGCTTGAAAAAGAGCAAAAGGACACTTCCGCCGAGTATGCTTTAAAAATTATCGAGGCCAATATAAAGCTTGCAAAGATGAAGTCTCAGCCGATGTGTCAAGACACGGGAACGATTCTTTTTTTCGTCAATCATCCCCCTGGCTTTAGGCAGAATGATTTTGTCAAAGTTTGCAATAAGGCCGTTTTAAAGGCGACGGAAGTTGGTTATTTACGCCAAAATTCAGTTGATAGCTTGACTGGAAAAAATGACTGCATGAATGTTGGCCTTGGGCATCCCAATTATCATTTCCACGAGCACAATAAATCTCATGTTGAAGTTCGCTTGATGCTCAAAGGTGGAGGTTGTGAAAACGTGGGGATTCAATACTCTTTGCCTGATAAAACAATCGGGGCCGGTCGAGATCTCGACGGTGTCAGAAGAGCAATTCTTGATGGAGTCCATAAGGCCCAAGGGATGGGGTGCGGTCCAGGTGTTTTAGGCGTTTGCATTGGAGGCGATCGAAGTGCTGGTTATGTTGAGTCTAAAGAGCAACTCCTTCGCAAATTGGATGACTCCAACTCTCATCCGGACTTAGACCATTTAGAAAAAGATATTGTGGAGACTTCAAATAAACTTGGAATTGGCCCTATGGGCTTTGGTGGGAATACGACACTATTGGGTTGTAAAATTGGAGTTTTGAACCGTTTACCAGCATCTTTTTTTGTTTCTATCTCTTATATGTGTTGGGCCTATAGAAGGCAAGGGGTAAAACTTAAGTCTAATAACCAAGTAAGTCAGTGGCTGTATTAATTTAAATTATAAAGGCGTTTAATTATGCAAGTTAAAAGAATTCAATTTCCTTATAAAAAAGAAGACATTTTAGAGCTTAAAGTTGGTGATATGGTACTTATTTCTGGCAAACTGTTTACCGGCAGAGATGCGGTTCATAAATATCTTCATGAAGGTAACCCCTCGCCAGTTGATTTAAAAAACCAAATTATTTATCACTGTGGCCCAGTTGTCTTAGAAGACAAAAAAACTGGTAAGTACACAATTACTGCAGCAGGTCCGACGACTTCTATTCGAGAAGAGCCTTATCAGTGGGAAGTCATGCGCGACCATGGAAATATTGGTGTCATCGGAAAAGGTGGAATGGGACCTAAGACGGTTGCCGGTTGTAAAGAGTATGGTTGTGTATACTTTCATGCCATTGGTGGTGCTGCCCAAGTATTGGCAGAGAAAATTACTTCGGTGGACAATGTTTATCTTAAGGAAAAGTTTGGTTCACCTGAGGCGATTTGGGAGCTCACTGTTGAAGAGTTTCCTGTGGTCGTGACTATTGATGCGCATGGGAACTCACTTCACGAAAAAGTTAGTGAGGAGAGTGGCGCCAACTTAAAAAATATTTTAGGACTGTAATTATGGCCACAGAATCTATGTCATCATCAAAGAAGTACCTTGTTACTTCTGCTCTTCCTTACGCCAATGGACCTTTGCACTTCGGCCACTTAGCTGGAGTGTATTTGCCAGCGGATGTTTATACCAGGCATTTAAAAATGATGGGGAAGACGGCCATCCATATCAGTGGCTCAGATGAGCATGGTGTGGCCATCATGCTTAACGCAAACAAGGCCGGTGTCGCTTATCAAGAATATGTGGATTCATGGCATAAGGAACATAAAGAACTTTTTGATCAGTTTAAAGTTGAGTTTGATTTTTTTGGACAAACTTCAAGCGATTATCATGAAAAAGAAGTTATTGAGTGGTTTCACGCTTTAAATGACAAAGGTTTGATTGAGACCAAAGAAACGCAACAACTTCAATGCCAAGATTGCCATAGTCATTTGCCCGATCGATTTGTGAGTGGAACCTGTTATGAATGTGGGTATGAAAATGCAAGAGGTGATGAGTGTCCAAATTGCGGCATATTGATTGATCCAATTCGTCTTCTCAAACCACAATGCCAAATTTGTACAAGTCATAATATTAGTCCCGTCAATGTAACTCAGTATTACTTGATGCTTTCGAAATTTGAAAGTGAGTTTAATTCTTGGCTTGAAGGTCGAGAAGTGGTTTGGAGAAATACAGTCTTTCCTTTTGTTAAAGCGCTTTGCAAAGATGGACTTCAAGATCGCGCTATTTCAAGAGATTTAGACTGGGGGATTGATGTTCCTCTGGCCGAAGCGCGTGGCAAAAAACTGTATGTGTGGTTTGATGCGCCGATTGGTTACGTTTCAAATACAAAGAAGATGCTCGAACAAAGTGGTGAGACTGATCCGGATGCATACTTGAAAGATTGGTGGCAAAATAAAGACGCAGAGATTGTTCACTTTATTGGAAAGGATAATATTATTTTTCATTGTATTATTTTTCCTTGTATGTCCATGGCCTCACAGAGGGCCCTACCTGCTTATGATGTTCCCGCAAATCAATACTTGAACTTAGAGGGAAAGCAGTTTTCTAAGTCCTCAGGCTGGTACGTCGACGCAAAAGAGGCAATCGATACCGTTGGAGCTGATGCTCTTCGCTACTATCTGCTCTCGATCCTTCCCGAGACAAGTGATTCTTCTTTTACATGGAGTGGTTTGCAGGCCCGCTTAAATGGTGAGCTTGCCAACAATATTGGAAACCTTGTGAGTCGGTGTCTGAAGTTTTGGGCAAAAAAATGGCCCGAAGGTCTTAAGGCCGAACATTTTCAAGGCTTTTTTGATTCTGATATTTATAAAAGACTTCAAGAGCTTAATCGTCAGCAACACCACTTAATCGAAGAAAAGCATATTCGTCGTGCACTTGAGAGCTATATGTTGGCCGGTCATGAGGTGAATGGTCATTTTACAGAGCTTGCACCTTGGGCGAGCTTTAAAACTGATCCCGATAGCGCGGCAAAAACTATCGGAGAAACTTCTCTGATGATTCTTGTTTTAGGAGCGATGGCCAGACCTTTTTTACCAGACCTTTCTGAAAAAATTTGTAAATGTTTTGGTTTAAGTTTTGATGACAACACTAGTACTACGCTCGAGTCTATTTATCGGGGCGATTTTGATAAGATCAAAGATTTGGTCAAGGAAGGTTTAAGCTTGGCCGAGTCTCCTCAGATTTTGGTTCCAAAAATTGAAGATCATTTAGTTGAAGAAATGAATGAAAAGTTGAAAGCAAAAACAAGTGAGTCTTAAGATGGAGAGAGAAGTTTTATGGCGGCCAAGTGAATCGAGAGTTAAGAACTCTCATATGTTTCACTTTATGCGCGATTTAGAGCGCGAGCACAATATAAAACTAGAAACTTATGATGATCTTCATCAGTGGTCTATTCAGCGGCCAGGTCTTTTTTGGACATCTTTGCTTGATTTTTTTCATATCTCTTACCGAGGGGCCGTAAACTCTTCTTGTACTGATTTAAGTTTTAAGTCGTATGGTTGGTTTCCAGAGGTTCAGCTAAACTTTGCTGAAAACTTATTAAAAAATGGTGAGGATGATGATATCGCCTTTTGTTCTGTCTTGGAGTCTGGGGAGAAAAAAGAAATCTCTTATCTTGAGCTGCGCGAACAAGTTAGGCTTTTTCAAAAATCAGTATCGCAGTATTTAAGTGCTGGTGATGTACTCGGGGCCTATATGCCCAATATCTCTGAAACCGCGATTTCCATGTTAGGTGCGACTTCTTTAGGGGGAGTATTTACCTCTACTTCTTGTGATTTTGGTGTGCAAGGAGTTCTAGACCGTTTTTCTCAAAGTCGTCCTAAGGTTATCGTGGCCGCAAGCGGGTATGAATATAATGGTAAATATTTTGATCTACTTCCACGTTTACGCGAGATTGAAAGTGAGCTCGATGATCTAGAAGTTATTGTTGTTGTCGACTTCCTCAATCAAGGTGTTGACTTGAGTGGACTTAATAAGGCCGTTCTATGGGATGATTTTTTAAAGGAGTCCGAGGCCAATACCTCGCCTCTCGATTTTGAAAGTCGCTCTTTTCAAGATCCTCTTTATATAATGTATTCTTCTGGAACAACGGGAAAACCAAAGTGCATGGTTCACTCTATTGGTGGAACTCTCTTACAGCATGTGAAGGAGTTAGGTCTTCACTGCGATCTTAAGGAAGAAAAAACTATTTTCTACTTCACCACCTGTGGTTGGATGATGTGGAATTGGCTAATCAGCTCGTTATTTTTTGGTTCAAAAGTTGTTTTATTTGAGGGCTCTCCTGGGTTTAAAGGTCTCGATAAATTCATGGATATTATCAATCGGGAAAGTATTCATATTTTTGGTACATCTCCAAAGTTTTTGAGAGCACTTGAAGATCGCAATTATGATGTGAAAAATTCTAAAGATGGAGAATTCTCTTCGCTTGAGACTATTCTTTCAACTGGTGCACCTTTGCTCCCTGAGCAATTTGATTATGTTTACGACTCAATTAGTGAAGATGTGATGCTTTCAAGTATATGTGGAGGAACAGACATTCTCGGTTGCTTTATGTTGGGTTGTCCAACCCGGGAAGTTTATAGAGGTGAAATTCAATGTCTTGGCCTTGGAATGGATGTGGCCTGCTTTAATGAAAAAGGGGAGTCTGTTTTAGAGCAAGAGGGAGAGTTAGTTTGCTTGAAGAGCTTTCCTTCTAGACCATTGTACTTTCTAGATGATCCTGATGGTAATCGAATGAATGAGGCTTATTTTAATACCTATGAAAATGTATGGCACCATGGTGATTTTATAACTCTAACTGAGGATCGGTCAGTTATCGTTTTTGGTCGAAGTGATGCAACTCTTAATCCTGGGGGAGTTCGTATTGGTACCTCTGAAATCTATCGGCAGACGGAAACTTTTGATGAAATAGAGGACTCCCTATGTGTTGGCAAAATAAACGCTGAAGGGGACGTGGATATTTTCTTATTTTTAAAGCTAAAAGAGTCCATCACTTTGAGTGAAGAATTAAAGCAGTCTATAGTTGACAAAATTAAGCGTGAAACAACACCTCGACATATCCCAAAGTTTATCCACTCGGTTGATGATATTCCCTATACCCGTAGTGGAAAGAAGATGGAAATGGCCGTGGCGCGAATTCTTAATAGTAAACCCCTTAATAATATTGAGGCCGTCGCAAATCCTGACTCATTAACTCAGTTTGAAAAATTTAGTCGATCATAAGATTTTTTATCTTTTTTATTGTAGAATAGCCGAGGACTACACACAACTTCATAGGAGGAAGTTATGAATCTTTATAGTCGTAAAATAAGAATATTATTTGTTTCCCTACTTTTTTCATCCCTGTTTACTACTCAAACATTCGCAGCATCTTTTTTAGTTGAGCCATCTCTTGGTTATGCTCTTAAAAGTAAGCTGACGGGTGAAGATAGTAATGATCCAACACAGCACTTTGAAATGGAGTCTAGTCCTCTTGTCTACGGAATGCGTCTAGGAATGCAGAGTTTCGGTCTTATGTTGGGTCTTGACTATCGAAGAGAGGCCAAGAGCGATTACGATCATAAAGATATTTCTTCGGGAGCGACGGCAGATGTTAAAGCTCACAAAAGAGATATTGGTCTTTTTGTAGGTTATAATTTTCCAGTTTTCTGGAGGGCATGGGCCTCTTATTATTTTGATTCGAGGCTGACTTTTGACTCTACACCAGAACCCGCGGATATAGAGCATTATAAAGGAA
>SKIL01000254.1 GCA_007116425.1 Bacteriovoracaceae bacterium
ATACAGGCCCCGATTGTTGATCCGACCAGAGAGCCAGCTCCTTTCACTGACTTCAAAAAAGATTTTGCAAGAACGTCTATCATACGAGTGCTTTCTAAGGCGCCACCAAAGAACATCGCAGAAAGAATTAGCCATACGGTTGTAAGCATCCCGTACATTCCTCCTCGACTTAGTAGTCCATCAATCTGCTCGTGTCCAAAATTAATTTCCGTTCCTTTATGTGCGACAGTAACAATTAATTCATAAATACTTTGTAAGCTGTGGGCGCCCATACTGCTTATTAAATTATTTTGTAGAATAAGCGCAGAAAAGATTCCTCCCAGAACACCTACAAATAAGGCCGGGAGTGGTGGCGTTTTTTTTGCAACAAGAATTAAAACGATTATTGGTGTAACAAATACTAGGGGAGATATATGAAAGTTAGTCTTTAATACTTCTTGCATATGTCTAATCTCTTCAACACTAATATTTGAATTGGAAGCTTGAAAAAAGCCTAATAGGGAAAAAATGATAACTGAAAGACCTATTGCCGGCACTGTCGTATACATTAGGTATCTTATATGTGTGAAGAGGTCAGTTCCAGCAATGGCAGGTGCCAAATTAGTAGTATCACTTAGGGGGGAGAGTTTATCTCCAAAGTAGGCTCCAGAAATAATTGCACCAGCAGTCATTCCTATGGGGACATTTAGGGCCTCACCGATTCCAAGAAGTGCAACTCCTATTGTTCCCATCGTTGACCAACTACTTCCTATGGATACTGAAACCATAGCGCATGCAATACATGCTACAGGTAAGAAGACTATAGGATTGATCATTTCTAGCCCATAATAGATTATCCCTGGAACAATTCCACCTAATATCCAGAGAGATATCAGTGGCCCTACCATGAGGAGAATAAAGCATGCAGGAAGAGCAGACTTGATGGAGTGAATTATTTTTTGCTCCATCTCATAGTAAGAGAGCTTAAAATAGAAACTCCCTATCGCTAGAGTGAGGATTCCAACTGTTAGAAGTGCGAGTTGATTTGGGCCATAGCTTGCATCGTCTGCAAAAATATAGACATTAAAACCTAGGAGAACTACGAGTAGACTAAAGATTGAATATGCAAGAATTGGTGGGCAGTGAATTTTTTTGTCTGGCATGCTGGTTTTATATACCATATGCATGCCAGTGAAGATATTAATCTAATATATTGTAATTATTCTAATACCTGGGTCTGTAGTCATCATATACTGGTGAGTTATATGGACCTTCGATATAGAGCACAACACCAGTTCTCTTAAGTTCATCTGCACTGACTTCGATTGAACAAGAACTCCAGTCTTGGCCTGGATACCACATAACCTCAATTCTGTAAGTTCTTTGAACTTTTGTCTCTGTTATTTGTGCCTCTGTTAAAACGTAAGTATTTTGAATAACACATGTAAAACCATCATTTTCTTGTGCCACAAAGGCCTTAAGACCATATTTTTCTCGTTTCTCTTCAAGCGTAATTTCAAGTGTTACAATTCCTGTATTTTCGTCGCTAGCTTCTACTGCATTTCTTGAAATATTTCTTCCTTCAACGAGAGAAACAATTTCTGAAGCATTTAAATTTAAACTGATGAGAGAAATGAATACAAATGTGGTGATTTTTGAAAAATACATTCTAATACCTCTGGTATGTTTTTATAAGCCTAAGCCGCCGTAATATGCCCAGAAATGATGAATGTCAATAATTCTTTATTGAACTTAAAATCTGATTGAGTTCCGATGAATTTTTACATTCTTAAACTCACCCGCATCGCATAGAATATTTGCTCTGCACCCAAAATATTCTGAGTATCCAAACTGGATAAGCCTTCCGATAAAAAATTCTCCGTCTTTATTTGTGATGTGAAAATGCGAGTGCTCTTGATCAGCTGTGGTAAAAGGATTTTTTTGTTTATAAAAGCGCTGAGGATTTCTATTCAATCTTAATTGTATCATTCCTTCACTTTGGTCGAGATATACTGATGAGTACTTCTTTACAGAAACTCTGATACTTTCTCCTTCGGCGAGAGTACTTACTTTCATATCTAATTTTTCAATCTTTGCGTTTCTACATTCATTAAGTTGAGCTTTTCTCCCCTCTTGAGTTGGGACAAAGTCACTTCCTGTAAACCTTCGATAGTTTCGACTACAGATTTCTATTGAGTGCTGAAGATCACTTTTTAACCACCGTTGATGATGGAATTCAACCTGCTGACTAAGAGTTATTTCATCAATGATATTGGCCTGCTCTAAGTCTTTGTGTAAAAGATAGGTCGGAGCAAAAAGTGAAATTCCTTGCATTGTCCTTCCTGAGACCTGAGCAAGATGATACCACTCCTGACTTTCTTTGTTTCGACACGCAAGACTTCCGCCTGAGTCTCCAGGCTCAACTAGACCTGAGGCCCTATTTGTAAAACCGTCGATTATAATTAAGTCACCTCTAAAAACAATTTGCTCTGGGTGAATTTTGGCATTTGTGACGAGGCCTTGAGAGCGTAAATTTTCTCTAAAACCACCATGACCAAAAATACCACATATATCTGACTTTGATATAGCGGCCTTGACATCTTGTTTAGAGACTGAAATGACTTTCATTGCAGGCACTTGAATTTGATCTTGAACCTGAATAAATGCACTATCTAATCGATGCTCAGACTCATTCACCCTTAATTGCTCGAGATTGAGCTGAGATTGCATGACAGAGGACTCTACTTGAGTTGTGAAATTATCTCGGCACAAAATTCTATGCCTTCGGTTTGGTAGGTGTACTGCGCAGTGAGCTGCAGTTAATAGGGTACGATCACTTACAACAACTGCACTACAGATTTCATCTGGCATTTGTGGCGTATACTCGCTAAAAAACTCAATTGCACATACAGAGTGAGGAATTTCATGGCGGTCAAAGTCCGGCCCGAGCACTGCTGATGCTATACAGGGTGTAAGAAGCGCTACTAAAAATAATTGTAATTTAACCTTAGATTTGTCCATGAGTTTAAGATGCCCTACAAGTAGATAATAGGGAAGATAGGGTGAAGTTGTTATACGGTGCGTCTTGGGACTATAAATTACCTTTTCGATACCAGCACCATGGCGCAACATGTGATTTCAAAGTCTTGGGGGAAAGGCGTTTTGTTCTTTAGTTTCGAGAGACGACTAGATGGATACTAGGACAGTTTCGGCATCATTGATGCAGGTATATTCGGGAATATCGTTTTGTTTAGCATTTATCAGGAGATACACCCTATGAAGTTGTCGGTTTTTTATACAGGAGTAATAATAGATTACAAAATTAAGTCTAAACTCATATTTTTAGTAGCTATAGGTCTCTACCTCTTAACAATTATCCCACAAAGCTTTGCTCAAGAATGTGTATCTGATGGCCATTCAAATGAATCCTTTGTGCATGAAAAGGAAGATTTCTTTTTCGAGCAACAAGAGCTGTATAGAGATATCTTGGCCGAGTTTCTTGGATTCAATAAAGTACCTAAATTGACTAATGTTTTGAGATACGAGGTCTCTCAGTATGAAGCGGAGAATGTCTGCTGTGCCATGAATAAAGGGCTTAATGAGAGTTTATGTGAGCAAATAACAAGTGAAGAGAAACGAGAGCTTGCTGTACGTCTTCCTACTATTCAAGAACTTGTTCTCGATGCTATTGCACGTAACACTTTACCTTTAGATGCGATGAGTACAACTAAAAGGGCCGGTGATCATCTCATAATGGGAAGCGATAAGTATGGGAATTTGGAACCATTTTATTACCCAAAATTTAGATGTGAAAGGCCTGATCCGCTCACACTGTCTCCGTGTGACGGAGTTCCTGGTTATGAACGTCCAATCCAAAGATTCACTAACCCTGTGACCGGTCTTATAAGTCAGATCCGCAGAGGTGTCCTCCACCCAACGGCATTCGGGACATATTTTTACTGGTCCTCTTCGGTCGACCCTGAGAATTTCGATTATGCTTATAACTTCAGTGGAACCTCTGGCTCCATTAAATCTTTACATCGAGAAAAGCAAGTAATACGATTTAACGCTGTGAGATGTGTTGACTCTCGATAGAAACTGCCCCACTATCGTGGGGTTGCTTAATTTTCAAAGACTTAGGTTTGTAAATAGAAGTCAGTTTAGGCTTAAATCCGTCTTGATGAATTTGGGCAGTTTCAAAAATACGGCCAAAACAGACCAAAATAAATAGAAATATAAAGAGGTTAAATCAGAAACCAACCCCACGATAGTGGGACAGTTTAAAATAAGCATGAAAAAACAGATCGTTAAATATTTGAGAGAACAGATAAGCACTAAGCTTGAAAATGCAAAAGAGGCTTATCAATCAGGCCATGAGCACGCGACGGAGCCAGAACTCGTTGCCGAAAGTAAGTATGACACGCGCGGTGTTGAGGCCGGATATTTGGCCGGGGCCCAAAAGAAAAGGGTTGAAGAGCTTAAACAAGAGTTAGAACTTCTTGATGAAATGGTCCTCGATCACAGTACTGAGTCCGTGAGCGTTGGCTCTTTAGTAGAACTTCGTTTTAATGATCAGACTCGCCTTTATTTTATCAGCTCGACTTCAGGTGGTTCGATGATTGAGATTGAGGGATCTGTCGTATTAGTTGTGAGCGCTTTTTCTCCAATTGGTAGTGAAGTTATTGGGCTGCAAGAGGGTGATACTTTTGAGTTAGAAACAAAAAGTAGTGAAAGCGAAAGAATATATGAGGTAGGTAAAATCGTTTAAGAATATAAGCTAAATCATGTTTTTTTTTCTTAAGAAGAACTAAAAACATTCTATGAAAAATATATATCAACTCATTGAAAAGTATCAGACTCAAGCACCTCGATATACTTCTTATCCCGCAGTTCCCTTTTGGAACCAAAAAATCACTTCAGATAAATGGCTGGCCGATGTTTCAAGGTCTTATAATCCCGATATTGGTGCAGACTTTTATGTTCATGTCCCTTATTGTCGCCAGCTTTGTTATTATTGTGGTTGTCATCGTTCAATATTAAAAGGAGAGAAGGCGAAAGCTGTTTCGACCAGCGGTTTTTTTGTTGATGCTCTTTTAAGTGAATTTGAGATTTATAAAAATCAAATTCCAAATTTAAGGCCACACTCAATCCATTTAGGAGGTGGGACTCCTACTTTTTTAGCCCCAAATGAGCTGGAGAGATTATTTCGATCTCTTTTGAAAAATGCTGGAGGTCTTGCTTCACATTCAATTGAAGTTGATCCTCGAACAACATCAATTGAGCACCTTGAAGTTCTTGAAAAGTGGGGCTTTAGGCGAATTTCAATGGGAATTCAGGACTTTGATGAAAATGTCCAAAAAAAGATTAATCGAATACAGAGCTTTGAGTTGGTTGAAAAACTACTTTCAGAGGTGAGACGCAGAGGATTTGAATCCATTAATTTTGACTTGATTTATGGGCTGCCAGGCCAGAACCTGGAAGGTATGAAGCAAACTGTGGAGCAAGTTTTAAAATTACGTCCAGAGATGATCGCTTATTATAGTTATGCTCACGTTCCCTGGAAAATGCAAAATCAAAAATTAATCAAGGAGTCTGACTTACCTAAACCAGAGCTGAAATTAGAGCTTTCAATTAAAATTCGTGAGCTTTTTTTGAGCAATGGTTATATTGACATCGGCCTAGACCACTTTGTTTTACCAGACTCGGTTTTGGGAAAGGCCTATAGAAATGGAAAGTTATTGCGAAATTTTATGGGCTATACGGACAAAAGATCTAGTACATTGATTGGTCTTGGACCTTCATCGATTTCTGCGACAGCCTCTTACTTTGCCCAAAATGAAAAAGATATTCAGAAATATTTAGATTTAGTAAACTCTTGTCAGCTACCTGTTTTAAATGGACATAAAATGGATGAAAGAGATATTTCAACAAACTCGCTCATTCAACAGATTATGTGTCACGGGAAATGGCCAAAAAACTCTGATTCTATTTCTGTGAAAGAAGAACTTGCCGCCATGGCCAATGATGGCCTTATTCAAAGCGACGACTCTTTTTATTTTGTAACAGATTTGGGGAAATTGTTTTTAAGAAATTTCGCTTCTCTTTACGATCCTTATCTCGAGAAATCAAGAAAGCAATTAAAGGACAATGCTCAGTTTTCGAAGACGATTTAATTCACGCTCTCGAGATGAAAAACGGCCATGGCCAAAGGATAGCTTTTTTCATTTTTTTCAATTGTATCAATTATTTTATGTTTGAGACCCATTTTTAATTCATTGGCCCAGCTCTGAAGTTCTTCTTTTGCAAATCCATTATGGTAAACTCCCATGGCCTCAGGGTCTGGATGGAAACTACCGTCTTCTTGATCTAGGTCTATAACAAAAATTTTGCCCTCACTTTTAAGCATGTTTTTGAGTTTCGAGAGTACCTGCATTGGCCCTTTCATATGATGAAAGGCCATTGCAGACATGATAAAATCAAGATCTCTCATATTTTCACTTGCAGATTCAGATTCAAGGTTTTTACACTCTGAAGTGATATGCTTTTTTCCTTGAAATTTTTGATTAAAGACTTCGATCATTTCTTTTGTGGGGTCAACTCCTATTAAGCGTTTTGTGTATGGTGCAAAAAACTCACTCAGTATCCCTGTACCGCAGCCTAAATCCATAATCTCTAACTCTGGATTTCTCAGATTAAAATTAGATGCTGATAGCTCCTTTCGGATGGCATCTGCAATAACTCGATTTCGATCTATCTTTTGTGGTGTGTCCCATTCTTTAGCAACTTTTGAAAAATGGTTCATTCTGACCCCTATCATTAAATTTTATCTGAGGGGACAACATATCAAGTTGCAAGTGATCTGATAAGAGAAAAAGGGGAGGTTTTCCTCCCCCTTTTTTTAGGCGACCCTATCCATGTGTTCTTGGCCATTAGGTCCTTCCGAGCTGGACTTTTTACCTAAGTTTAGTAGGCGATTCCAAATTCCTTCACGTTTTTCCTTGGATACCTCAATCTTCTTTGAATGAGGAGCTCCACTTTTGGCCAGAGCAATGTGTAGGACCCCATTTTCGAGATTGGCCTGAATGTCACTCTGGTCAACTTCCTCTGGGAGTCTTACTGCTCGGTAATATTCTCCAAAGTTACGTTCGTAGTGTCCATCTTTACGGACCTCATTCTCTCTTCTGCCTTTAATTTTTAAAACACCGTCTTTAATCTCCAAATCTATATTTTCAGCGGGAACACCTGGCATATCCATACGCATTAAAAAGTGAGACTCCTTATCTTCAATATCGCATGGAATTTGCTCATACAGTCTAGGCCGGGAGTTGAAAAACTGATCAAAGTCCTTTTCAATTTCATTCATAAAATCAAATGGACTTTGATAAAAATCAGATCTACGCATTAGGTCTTTCATAAATCACCTCCTGAAAGTTGTGATTAAGACTTAATCTTCCTCTCAACTCCAAGGTGATAGCAAATCTATTTTTGTCAATGGCCTCTTTAGAAGATTTTGTTTGGACAGTCCCGTTCATTTGCCAGATCCAAAGCATTCTCAAGTGTCGTCTGAGCAATATTTGAGAGGGCCTCATTTGTTAGGAAGGCCTGATGACCTGTTATGAGAACATTTGGAAAACTTAGAAGGCGCATGAGTGTATCATCTTGAATAATTTCTTCAGAGTGATCAGCAAAAAAAAGCTTTTCTTCCTCTTCGTAAACATCTAGGCCGAGACTTCCAATTTTTTTGGTCTTGAGAGCAGTGATAAGGCAACTGGTTTTGATTAAAGCTCCTCGACCAGTATTGATAAGCATAACACCATCTTTCATTGAATCGATGGCCGTTTCGTCAATTAAATGTTTCGTTTCTTGCGTTAGTGGACAGTGGAGCGAGACGATGTCACTTTCAGTAAAAATTTTTTGCAATTCAGAGATTTGAATTTGATTTTCTTTTGCTTCTTCTTTCAACTCTTGAGAAACCATAGGGTCAAAAGCGAGAACTTGACATCCAAAGCCTCGCATAATCTTTGCTGTGGCCATACCAATTTTTCCAAGGCCTATGATTCCGACTGTTTTTTGATGAAAGGTAAAGCCTGTTAGCCCCTCTAAAGAAAAGTTCCCTTCTCGTACCCGATTGTAGGCCTTGTGTATTTTTCGACTCAGGCACAACATAAGTCCCACTGTATGTTCGGCGACTGACTCTGGAGAGTAGGCGGGTACTCGAGCAATTTTAAAGCCTTCTTTTTTAGCATAGTCTATATCTACGTGGTTAAAACCTGCAGACCTCAAGAGAATTTTGTCTATATTTTTTTGCTTTAAAATGGTTAAAACTTTTTCCCCAAGATCATCTGAAGCGAAGGCACATATTAGTGAGTTATCAGGAATACTTTTAGCACTCGTTTCATCAAGTCTATGTGGAATAAACTTAAAAGAAAGGTTTTTGGCCAGGGGTGAGTTTTCAAATGCTTTTATCTCATAGCTTTTAGAGTTGAAAAAATAAATCTCTGGCCTTTGCATTTTAAAACCTTTCTGTGTTGAACCAGCACAGTGGGCGACCACCATCTCTTTTGTCGTTACTCGGGCAAGCTGCTCTTAAAGGATCATTGTCATCAAACATTGTTTCTGGAGGAACGGGACAATTTGCACCAGAAATAAAGGTATCTAATCGACATTGAGGTGTTGGGTGTCCTAGGTTGGTTCTGAATACCGACTGTTGATCTCGAGAGAGAACTTCAGGAACTCTTCCCTGTGGTCTTACATCATAAAATAGATGGGCAACTCTTTCGGCCGCGGCAACAATTTGTAAACAGCGCTCACCACGACAAACTTGTCCATATTCATTGAGCTTATGTCCTGGAATTCTCACTTCACCTCTTTGAGATAGTTTATCAAGCAGGTAAGGCATACACTTGGTGGAAGCATAATAGTCTGCTTGCCCTTCTGCCGATGACCAGCTTCTTAAGTCTGAGTTTCCTCTCATTTGCTTTGGGGCTCCTCCAAAATGGTGTCCTAACTCATGACAAAGAATAAGAAATAGTGAGTCTCTGTCCATCTGTGGATGTCTGGCCATCCCACCGGTCATCTTAATAATTGGGTTTTGGTTTTCATCTCGTGTGGCAAATGCGTTTACTCTTGCATTATCCCATTCACCTTCGACTATAAGTCGTCTACCGTAATTCATTTTTACCTTATCACTCATGATTCGCTCAAAGTCCCTAAGGTGTTTTTCAAACTCAGGCCGCGTAAGACCAAGAGATTTTAAGTTTGAAGGATAATAAAGGTTATTATCTGGGAAAGCATGGCATAGATTATTGTCATCGAAAAACTCAGCATCATAATGAGATGAAGCTAAAGTTTCGGAATTGACGAAACTTAAAGAAAAAATAATGAGAAATAGTTTGATCATTAAATAGTCTCCTGATACTTTCCTGCTCAAGTTGAGCAACTATTATCTCTCATGGTTTTAAAAGTAAAAACATGATCAATGTCATTTTAGCTTATGAGACAGCTCATGAACAGGACCAATTGATTTTCGTAAAGTTTGCTCAAGATAAGAATTACTAACTCATCACAAAGGATTGAGGGATGAAAAAATTAATTTTAACACTAACTGCACTTTTGATTTCAGGGGTTGGTCATGCTGCACCGCCCGCCTTGACGCATGTACCTGTAGATCATATTTTTGCACCAACTGGGTTTCACGACCATGAAAATACTCAAGTCGTTGTAACAGGGTTCTTGCCAAATTTATGTCACAAGGCGCCAAAGGCTGATGTTATTGTCGAGGGCCGAGAAGTTCGAATTGATCTTCAAGCTTTTCATTACCATGCAACAAATGAGTTTTGTGCTCCGGTTCTAGTTCCTTTCGTTGAAACTGTGGATGTCGGGTTACTCGATAGGGGTGAGTACGATGTTAAGGTCAATAGCAATACTCAATATGAAAGACGCTCGATGGTTCAAGTAGATGAGTATGCAAGTAGTGCCATCAGTGATTACGTTTTTGCTAATGTTCATAGTGTTTCTAAGAGTGGGCACGGCAGAGAAGTATTACTTCAGGGTTATAACCCAAGTGATTGCTTTGAGCTCAAAGAGGTAAAATATGACCATAACAAAAATGATACTTACAGTGTTTACCCAGTTCTTAAGCAAGTAAGTGATTTTTGTCCAAAGAAAATGGTTCCATTTACTTATGAATTTGAGGTGCCTCAAGACTTAGATCGTCATCAGGTTTTACTCCATGTTAAGGGGATGGATGGCCGTTCTGTGAATGCAATTTTTAACAATATTGCGACTCACTAATTTGAACTGAACTGAATTAAAGCAATAAAACGAGGTATAAAATGAAAAAAATGATTAATATTACAGCTATTTTACTTGCAATGATGGCACTTCCTGCCTTTGCACACCATCAAAAGCTTACTCAGGCAGAGATTCCCCATGAGCACACATATATCCCTAAGGGATATGACTCTAATGATAATGTTGAGCTCATTGTTGAAGGTTATTTGCCTAACTTATGTTTTAAGACACCTCACACTCGTGTTGATGTAGAAGGTAAGCAGATCAATGTTGATTTAATGGCCTGGACATCAGAGGACGATGGGGTAGCTTGTGCTGAGATGGTTGTTCCATTTGTTCATGTTTTTTCGGTAGGTGTTCTCGATATGGGGAATTACACTGTGGTTATCAATGGAGAAAAAACTGGAGAGCTTTTTGTTGAGGAGTCTTCAAGCTCATCTATTGACGACTATATTTATGCAAATGTCGAGTCTATCAAGAGAATTGATGGAGAGAGAAGTGTTGTGCTTAAAGGTCACAATCCTAGCTTTTGTTTAGAGTTTGATCGCTATGAAATTAGTCATAACGAAAGTGATGTTTACTCTATTCAGCCAATCATGAAGCAAGTCTCTGATTTTTGTCCATTGAAAATGGTTCCTTTTGAGATTGAGGTGGCCGTGCCTAAAGAGCTCAAGCGAGATAAGGTACTTCTTCATGTTCGGGCAATGAATGGAAAGTCGGTTAATCGCTTGTTTTATGAAAGAAGTCATTAATTAACCGACCAAGGTAAGTTCTTAAAAGGTCAGCTTAGGCTGGCCTTTTTTTATTATGTATTGATCTTTAAACTGCCCTACTAGAGTGGGGCTAACATAATTCCAATGACTTAGTGTTCACATACAACAGATATAAGACATTAAAATGCTTTGTTTTTGCCAGAGATATAAACGACCTAAGGTCAAGTCTGGCCCCATTCAAATAGGGCATTTTTATCAGTCTTTTACTCACTTTTTAATTGAATATACCGATCAGAGAAAGGTTAGGTGCTTAACGGTTAAGTACAAAGAAGTCTGTAAATAAAGGTGGTTTATGAGTGGTCCGCTCGACAGGTTGAAAAATCTTAATCCGATGTTATTTGATATCGTCGAAAAAAGCTCTGACTTTTTTGGAATTGCAGACACTCATTCAAATGTGTTGTATGTCAACCAAGCGGCAAAAGAAATGCTTTCTATTCCTATTCAAGATGAAATAAAGTGCGTGACTGATGAGTTTATCCATCATTCGAGCTTAGATGACTTTAATTCTTCGCTCGAGTATCTCGATAACTTTCAACAGGTGAAGAAGAATATCCTATTTAGAGACTTTATTACTGGTGAGGGCGTGCCCGTTGAGGCCCTTTTCTTTAATCTCTATGATCCTGCCTCAAACGAGATTCTTTACCAGCTAGTATTTGCAAGAGATCTAAGAGAGAAAATAGAGTTTTTGAAATCTTCAGAACGACTTACACGTATGGCAACTCAAATTCAAGATGTTGCAATGATCGGAGGGTGGGAGCTCCTTCTTAATGAGAAGCTTGAAGCGATTGAGTTAAATTGGACTAAACAGACATATTGTATTTTTAATATTTCTGATGATAGGCCAGTTGATAAGGAACTCGCGCTTTCCTTTTATTCTGAGGAGGATAGGGTAAAACTACAAAAACTTTTGGATGATTGCATTGAACATGGAAAAAAATATCGGGAAGAGTTCTTAATACAAGATGCTAAAGGAAATAAAAAATGGATTCAAACGATTGGGTCTCCCAATTATATTAATGGCAAGATTTATAGTGTATTTGGAACTTGTCAGGATATAACTGAGAAAAAACAAATGGAAATTGGGATCAATGAGGTTCAAAGTGAACTTGAAGGCTTTTTTTATGTGACAACAGACGGTCTTTTTATTTTAGATCGCCAAAATTTAACAATTATTAAGGCGAATCATATTTTTGAAAAACTCTTAGGTGTTAATGAGAAAGATCTCATTGGGAAGCCAATAAACTGTTTTCTCCATCCTGATGATTATCAACGAGTTATTTCTGAATTTAAAAAAGCTTCTATAGAGAGAAATTATATTAGCTTTCAGGCAAGGTTTATCCCACACTCAGAGAGCATAAAAACATTATTTATCTCAATATCTCTTGATGGTGATTGTGAGCGTTTATATTGTGTAGCGAAAGACGTCACAAATATCATAAGAGCAGAAGCGGAGCTGTCGGCCTATTCGAAGGGGCTTGATTCTTATGCGATTGTGGCCAAAACAGATGTTTCTGGAAGAATTGTTTACGCAAATGATAAGCTTTGTGATGTTTCTGGTTATTC
>SKIL01000220.1 GCA_007116425.1 Bacteriovoracaceae bacterium
CTTCACATGTTCTAATATAAGGATCTTGAATAGAAGAGAGAGACGATGGCCCAAAATTTTGGGCCACCTTCTTATAATGTGATCTGATATAGGCGTCGTTAACCATCTTTTGTTTCGGATAAAATGACTTCAACTACAGCTTTTTTATCTAGCTGCTTAAGTTCTTGTGCATCAACATTATGTACTTCAAACTGACCGAGTAGGTTTGAGGCCTTGATCAAATCACTTTCAACCAGCTCAAATAGTTTTTTATCACTGTTTGTTAAGCCAATTTTTGCTGAGCTTACGGGCCACTTTAAACTCTTTTGGGCCGTTGATTTTGCACCTCGAATTTGATTTAGGACAGATCGAGACAGGTCAAGAATGGCCTGGTCGTCTTCTGTACTCGATGAAGACTCTTTATGGCCTACAGTTGGCCAAGCACTCTTATGAATTGAATTTGATTCACCCTGAAAGGCCCAACTCCAGACTTCTTCTGTCACAAATGGCATAAACGGTGCAAAGAGTTTCAGAAAAACTTTGAGTCCATACTCGAGAGAGGCCATTGCTGAAATACCTTCGGCTTCCTGTTTTTGACTATAGGCCCTCGACTTGACAAGCTCGATATAGAAGTCACAAAAGTCCCAAAAATCACTTTCAATTTGAGAGAGGGCCAAAGAGTACTCATACTTTTCAAAGTGTTGAGTACTTTTTTGAATAAGGTTTTCAAGCTTTTGCTTCCAGGCCTTATCAATCGGTTGGGTAATATCTTTTTCAGGATTAAAGTGTTGAACTTCTCCCGACTCTGACTGCAATTGCATCAGAACAAATTTAGAGGCATTAAAGATTTTTGTCCCAAGTCGCTGACCGATCTTAAAGACATTCTCATCGTAAATCGTGTCCTGTCCAAGTCTCGCCTTGCCGGCCCAATACCTCAAGGCATCTGAAGAGTACTGTTCGATCAAGGCCTCAGGGGTTACCGTGTTTCCTTTAGACTTACTCATTTTTTTTCGGTCAGGATTTACCACCCAACCTGAGATCGCAATATTGTGCCAAGGCACTTTCTTTTCGTGCATCCAGGCCTTTACAATGGTGTAAAAGGCCCAGGTTCTAATAATTTCGTGCGCCTGCGGTCTAAGGTCGGCAGGAAAAAGCTTTTGATGTCGAGATTCATCAATATTCCAATGGCTATTGATTTGCGGAGAGACAGAACTGGTTGCCCATGTGTCCATGACGTCTGGATCTCCGATAAAACCGCCTGGTTGACCTCTTTGGGATTCCTCAAAACCCTCTGGAGCTTGGGCCTGGGGATCAATTGGGAGACTTTCTTTTTTCGCATAAATTGGATTTTGATAATCTGGTTCGCCCTGCTCATCTAGTTTATACCAGACAGGGAAGGGGACTCCGAAAAATCTTTGGCGAGAGACACACCAGTCTTGGTTGAGGCCTTCTACCCAGGTTTGATAGCGCTTGTACATGTGTTCTGGGTGCAAGGTGACTTGTGCACCAAAATTAATTAACTCTTGTTTGTGCTCAAGAATTTTTATAAACCACTGTCTCGTCGCTATAAACTCTAGTGGTTCATCACCCTTTTCATAGAATTTTGTAAATTGTTGAGTCGGTTTTGGTTCGATCTTCATGGCCCCAGACTCGGCAAGCATTTCGGCAATTTTCTTGCGCGCTTGCTTAGCGTAGAGTCCGACTAGGTGTTGGTAGTTTTCTTGGGCCATCTTTACGTCACTTGAAACAAAAGGAGCCTCCCCAAATTCAACTTCAATCAGTTTTCCGTTTCGCCCAATAATTTGTTTCAATGGAAGCTTTTGAGATTTCCAGAACTCCACATCGTTTGTGTCTCCAAAAGTACATACCATCAGAATCCCTGTTCCCTTCTCAGGATCTGCATGCTCTGCTGGCATGATAGGGACCTCGGCATGGAAAAGTGGTGTTTTAGCGGTTTTCCCAAAGAGATGAGAGTAGCGTTCGTCATCTGGGTGAGCAACAACGGCGATACAGGCTGGGAGAAGCTCTGGCCGAGTTGTCGAAATTGTAAACTCTTCCCCATCTGAAACTTGAAAAATTATATCGTGATAGTGACCACCTTTTTCTCTCTCTTCAACTTCAGCTTGTGCTACGGCCGTTTGAAAAGTTGTATCCCACATCGTTGGGGCATAATTTCCATAGGCCTGTCCTTTTTCAACTAAGTCTAAAAAAGATGCTTGAGAGATTTTTTGACAATGAGAATTGATAGTCGAGTATTGTTGAGACCAATCGTAAGACAGTCCAAGGTGTCGCCATAGCGCCTCATATTTCTTTTCATCCTCGAGCGTTTGCTTTTCACAGGCCTTTAGAAAGTTTTCTCGTGAAACTTCCTTTTGCTCTTTTTGTGCCTTTGCCTTTTCTTTTGCATTTAACTCTACTGGCTCCCAGTTTGGATCGTGAGCGACGAGAGGATTACATCGAATTCCAAATAGGGATTGTACTCGTCTCTCTGTAGGGAGACCATTATCGTCCCAGCCGATTGGGTAAAAAACGTTTAGGCCGTTCATGCGCTTAAAGCGCGCCATAATATCTGTTTGGGTATAACTAAAGACATGTCCTACGTGCAGGGAGCCTGAAACTGTCGGTGGGGGGGTATCAACAACATATGTTTCTTCTCTCGCAACACTGGGGTCATATTTATAAACTTGGCTCTCTTCCCATGATTTTGACCACTTATGTTCGTTATCTAATGATTTGTATTTTTTTGGAAGATCCATAAAAATCTCGTCCTTTTTGCAGGCAGTTGGGGATGATTTACTCTTTGATAGATTCGACTGAGAATAGGCTAACTAATACATTGAGTCAATCATTTCTATAGTATGGAGAGCTTATCTTAGATAAAAAGAGTGGCCCTTTAATAAATTCTTGAGTGTAAAAATGTTATGATCTGTTGCGCGGCGCGCGTGTCGTCTGCTAGTTTCCAAGAAACTAATAAAGGATGCTTACTATGTGGACTAAAGTCTTTCGTTTGTTCTTTTTCTTCCTTGGCCTTATTGTTTTGACTCATGTTTCAGTTCAAGCGTCTGAGCAAAGTATGAAATCTGGAGAAAACTGTTGTATTTGCCAGACTGGTACAGGAATGGCGTTTGAACTTCCATTTTTTGATGTTGGCTGTAAGATTTGGCTTGCTCAACAAAGTGGTTGCGATATGAAAAAGACTGTCAAATATCAAAGAGATTCTTTGAATTATATTCCTAGATCTTGCGATGGGGGAGAGGTTCGCCTAGGCTTTGTTGGACATTGGAACTCAACGAGACAAACTATAAATTTCTTAGAACCTTTGATTGAAGAGGGAATGTTTCGTCGACAAATGTCTTTTGATATCGACAATACGGCCTGCTTTGCAATGGATCGTCCTAATGATTTAAAAAACTTTTTTGATTATAAGCAACAGCTACCCACCGAGCAGTTTTTACGTTTTCGAGGGAATCAAGTTTTAAGTGTTGGAACTTGGGATGATATTCCTTTTGCCTTTGGAAACTCAAATTTTTATGCCATTTATGATTCACGTTCAGGTCAGGTTACCTATCCCAATTGTTCTGAGTTTCGAGGTGAGGTTTGTAGTGCAACCTTTGGAATTCAGAAGGGCCAAAGAGGGCAATGTATAAATGAACAAGGCGATCTCGAAACACTAAAGTGTTGTGGTGCCCGCTTTTATAAAGATACTTTTCGTCGACTTAGTCGTGGTTCAGATCGCACACGCACCGAAGGTATTACGTCTAATCGGTGGATGCATCCTGCCCAGTGTGGTCAATCGGTTAATTAAGACTTAGGGTTGTAGCCTTTGGATTTCCCAAGGGCCTCCGTTGTCCTCATCTGGCCTTGAGTAGAGAAATCGGTCGTTAAGCCGAAAATCTCGATAGATAAAAAACTCATATTTTTCTGGAGTAAACCAAAAGCCTCCCCAGTTTTTTTCAGGGAAAGGAACTTCTGAATTTTCAAACTCTTTTTGTGCTTTAAAGAATTTTTCTTCGAGTTCTTCTCTTGAGTTGATGGGAGAGCTTTGTTGGGAGATATAAGAAGCTACCTGTGAGTTTTTATCGCGTGTGTGAAAATATTCTTTAGCGATCTCTCTTTCCATTTGTTCTGTTGCTCCATTGATCCTGACCTGTCGACCAAGTCCTGGCCACCAAAGAGTTAGGGCGGCAATAGGATTACTTAGCAAGTCGATGGCCTTTTGACTTTTTAGGTTTGTATAAACGGCCCATTTCTCACCCTCTCGACCTTTGTATAAAACCATTCTGGCGTTGATCTCTCCATTTGGGCCAAGAGTCGATAACGTCATCGCTTCAGGTGTTTTATCTGTATCTTGAGCTTTAGCTAGCCAACTTTCAAAAGTAGCTTGTGGGCAACTCTGAAGATCGTAGGTCTTATAATTATCCATTTTCTTTTCTCTCTTGGTAAGGATGTGAATCAAACTTAAATCCGACCTTATATGAATTTTTTTCTAGCTCTCTGACACTCATCACTTCTGCTTTTATCGCTGGTTCAAGAGGCTTTTGAGCAATCGAACTGATAATTAATTTTTGACCTGTTTGAAACTCGGTTGGAGAAGACACAAGGATTCCAGCTCCTCCCGAGGACATATCATAAAGTTGATACTGATAACTTTTTCTATATGGGTCTGTGGCCTTCTTTAAGGTGAGCTGTTGCCCTTTTGCCTGGAGCCTAGGCATCTCTCTTTGATGAATATTTTTTAGCTCATCTTCTTTCTCTGTGAGCTGTAACTCTTCAAGAAAATCCTCTCGCATTAGCTCTATAAGTTTCGGGATATTAAAACTAATGAGGTTAAAATTATTTTGATAGGGCGAAGCTTCAATGAGTGCACGTTGTTTTTCAAAAAATAAAAATATACTGCGTTGTGATTCAAAGAAGAAATCTGATTGTCCAAAAGGATGAACCTCAAATTGATTTTTAATCTGATCAACTTTTTTTATAAGGCCGTTAGATGTTTCTCTTTCGCTAGGATCGATGAGCTTAAATTGCCACATCCAGATTCGCTCTTTTGATTTGAGGGCCACTTGTAAAGTTTTAATAATCTCAAAGTGATCTGAGATCTCATCTGTTTTAAACTGGCCTCTTTGAGCTTTTGAAAGTTTGTCCATTTTTGTATAGGCCCTTTAGAATACTAAAGGGCCTTGACCTTAATTAAAGGTTTGAGTTTACGAAGTCCCAGTTAACGAGCTTCCAAAAAGTTTCAATGTATTTTGGACGAGCGTTTCTATAGTCTACATAGTAAGCGTGCTCCCAAACATCAATCGTCATTAGAGCTGTTTGACCAGATGTCATTGGAGTTTCAGCGTTTGATGTGTTGACAATATCAACACCGCCGTCACTTGTTCTTACAAGCCAAGTCCAACCTGAGCCAAAGTTTCCTGCTGCTTGATTTGAAAACTCTTCTTTGAATTTTTCGAATGATCCCCACTTCTTATCAATGGCCTCTTTTACTGAGCCTGTTGGCTCTCCACCACCATTTGGTGAAAGACAGTTCCAGTAAAAAGTATGGTTCCATACTTGAGCAGCATTATTAAAAATCCCACCTTTAGATTTAAGGATGATGTCCTCTAGAGACATTTCAGCAAATTCCGTTCCTTTGATACCTGCATTAAGCTTATCCACATAAGCTTGGTGATGCTTTCCATAGTGGAAATCGATTGTCTCTGCAGAGATGTGTGGTGCTAGTGCATCTTTTGGCCAAGGTAATTCTGGTAATTTATGTTCCATAATATTCTCCTTTAATTTAGGGTTAACCTTATATTTAAAGAGAGAAGTTTAGTGATATATCTCAGTAGTTGCAAGGGGTAGTGCTTCTTTTGTCTAAAACTTGTATTGAGGTGTTGATGCTGCGAGCAAAGTTTGTGATATTTTTTTCAAAATTGAAAAAGATGAAACAAAACTTTTATTTTTTGACCTTTAAGAGAATAATAGGTGCATGAAAAATTTAAGATTATTTGCTTTGTGTCAGTTTTTTTTCTCCCTTATTTTTATTGGGTGTAGCTCTTCTTCGCATCAAGACCTTTCATCTGAAGGTCAGCTTCCAGGTTGGGTTAGCTCTCCTTTGCGTTACTCAGAACTTAATTGTCATTCTGAGTTTCTCTGTGTGGTTGCCGAGGGGCGATCTCTAGAGCAAGCTCACTCTAATGCAAGGGCCGAAATGGCAAGGCTGTTCCGAGTTTCTGTCTCTCAAGAAACAGAGTTTGGAATTTTTTCAACTCAGGTTAGTGCCCCCGACTCTTTTAACACTAGGGATGAGTCTACTCAAAATATTGAAAGCTTCTCTCAAAAGCTTCGTGAGGTTACTCGAGAGGTTCTAGATGGAGTCCAAATTGTTGAAAACTTCAGAGAAGGACCTCGATCTTATTTTTCAATGGCCGTACTCGATCGATCAATGGTGAGAAGGCATTACTCGCGACTGATTGAACGTAAGGACCAAGACTTGATTCGCCTTAAGTCTAGAGGGTCACGTATGGCCTTAGTTGAGGCCCGTTCGGCGTGGATTGAAAGGGAAGAAATCCATCAGCGCTTACAAGTCGTGTCGCCTTATCGAGAAGCTCCAATTAGCTTGAGTGAAATTGAAAAGGCGATTGATAAGCTCCCCGAGTCTTATGTCTACCTTCGTTGGATCGGGGACGCAGATTCTCAGCTTCAGGGGATGATTCAATCTCAATTGTCATTGATGAGGCATAAAATCACAGAAAAACAAGATCGAAGTTCCTCAACTCAAACTGTTGAGGTTGAGTATCTTGTCAATGAATTAGATTTTAATGTTTCAGGATTTCAAAAATACGTTTTTGTACTGAACTTGAGTTCTACGACTGGTGCTCGAATTAGTTTTTCTACTGAGGAAACTGGGCGGCATATGTCTCAGGCAAGAGCTAAAGCGATTCAAAAAATGGAAAATTTTCTCGCGCAAAATATTCATCAACTTAATCTCAATTAAAAAATTCTAAGGAGAATTTTATGTTTAATTTGAAATATAAGAAAATCATTTTTATGGCAGTTGTTATACCTTTAGGACTTATCTCTTTATTGACTTCTTGCTCTAGTTCCAAAAAAGAGCGAGTTCCTGAAGACATTGTCCACCAAGATATTCAACGAGACTACTTAGTTGTTGATGCGAGTTCTCCTGTTCGACCAGGATGGATTGAAGATGCAGAGATTTGGTCTAGAGAGCACCGAGGGGATAATGATTCTTATCGATACTTTTCGTTTGAAACTTCGCCAATGTCCTCGCGCTCTATCGCATGTTCTTTGGCCCGTGCAAATGCAACTGCAGATATTGCTCGAGAAATTTCAACCAGAATTGATTCAAGATTAATGCAATCAACTTATGGTGACCCTTCAATTAATGAAAACTCACCTCATGTTCGTCCCTTGCGAGAGTATGTCGAACACACTCTAAGTGAAGAGGTTCAGGCCGAGGTTAGTGGTGCTAGAGTTCTCAAGACATACTGGGAGAAAAGACGATTTCAAAAAGATATGGGGGCGGTGAGAGATTATATCGGCTGGACCTGTGCCAGTTATATCCAGATGGATGCCAGTCACCTTGATCGCTTGATAAATATTGCTATCGAAAAAGTTTATGATCGAGCGAGAGCTGAAAGTGAGCAGGCTTCGGCATTTGCTCGCGAAGCCTTATCGAAAATGCATAATAATTAAAAAAGGAAATAAAAATGAAAATGGTATTAAATTTCGAAGGATTTAAAAAAGTTTTAATTATCGCGACATTAGGTCTTGGGTTGTCTGCCTGTGGTGGCTTCCAGGCCCAAAGAGTTGACTCAAGTGAGTCTGATGAAAGGGCCTTACAGATAACCGATAGGTGGGTTGCCGGAGATACAGAACAAGTAGTAAGTGAAGTTATTGAAAATATCTTGGGCCATGAGGGATTTATTCGCTACCGAGCATCTTTGGGAAGAGCGCCGAGACTTTTTATTGGTGAAGTTCAAAACTTAACTTCAGAGCCTTACTTTCCAATTAACGACATCAATGATGAGCTTTTATTTGAAATATCAGCGACAGGTGATTTTATTCTGATAGATGCTGACTCTAGAGATGCTCTTCTGGATGAGATTACTTATCAAAATGATGGCATGGTTGACCCTGCTACTGCGCGAAGTATCGGACGTCAAACAGGTGCTGACTTGATGATTTTTGGTAATGTTTTTATGCAACCTGAGAGTCGGGATGGACGCACGATTAAGCAATATGCTGTAAATATTCGTATGACGGATATTGAGAGAGGTGTTGAAGTGATGCGTACACGTGTCAGACTTTCAAAATTTTCTCAGCAGAGATCCTTTGGATGGTAAGACTTGCGGTTAAACGCCTTGTCTGTTTCTTTTTGATTATCTCTTTTGGCCCAGGTTGTGCCTCTCGAGGTATTCGATCTCAAGATGAGCTGAGACAAAATGTTCAAAATAGAAACTTTGACTCAGCTCTTAATATTTTAAAAACTCATGATTTCTATCAATCTGAAAATGAGAGATTGTTAAGACATCTCGAGGCAGGATTAATTTATCACTTTAAGGAAAACTATTTCCAATCAACTCAAGAATTACAAATTGCAAAAGATATTATTGAAGAACTTTTTACTGTTTCTCTCTCCACACGTTCTCAAATTTATTTAATTGGCGATCATCGAGATATTTTTTATGGACATGCTTATGAGCATTCAATGGTCTATTTTTATAAGGCCCTTGGTCACTATATGCTTTCTATGCAAGGCTTTTATGAAGCATACTCCTTTAAAACTGACGATGGAGAGAAGATTAATGTTCCTAAACGAGAGTTATCAACCTCAGAAAAGAGAGAAGAGCTTTTTAGAGCAAGAGCAGAACTGGTGGCCTGGAATGCCTTTCAAAATACTTTAGAAGATGGAGCGTTGGGGAAAGTCACGTTTCGTAGAGATCTACTTTCAAACTTTTTAGGTGGAATTATTCATGAGTCGATAGGCTCTCGCGAAGATCGTGAAATCGCCTTAAACCTCTATTCTCAGGCCTTAAGAATTGCTTTAGAAAATTATCAGTCCTACAGAGTCTTTAATTTAAACTATGAAGAGTTTATAGAAAAATATAGCGATCTGCTCGACCTCAATCTAGGTGTAGATCAAATTTTAGGGCAATATCTAAATCCAACCCATCATACTCAGGATTTAGTCGACACTATTTTTTATCGCAAGCTTTCACTTGTTTTTAAGCATCGTGGAGAGCGCCACTACAATCGGCAACTTTCAGAGTATCAATCCCATCCGCTTTATAGTTCTAGAGTTGAAAAATGGTTAGAAGAGGATTTAGAACTTCTGCGGTCTGGTGATGAGGGAGTCATGGTTTCTTTTATTTTTCAAGATGGAATAATTCCTCAGAAAAAAGGCCGAGAGATTTTTATTGGTCTCTCTCGCGCATTAAGAGACCCCGAAATTGGAGATTCTGTTTCAGTGGGAGCGAGTGTTCTTGCCATATTTGCGGCAGAAATCCTAGGCCTCATTCCGCCTCCTAGTGCAGATCCTCGAAATATTAATGCTGCTTATTTTGGAATCATGTCGGCAGAACTGGCAGTTAGAGAGGCCGCAATTGGTTTTGAGGTGCCACAAATTGAATATGAAGAAAATAGGCCGTTGATAAGTTTGAAAATTTTTAGTGAAGATGATTCGGAAGAAGCTTTGATCGAGCGTCCTATTGCTCTCGTCCAGCCGATTGCGGATCTTGCTGCCCAAGCACTTGCAGAAGATTCTCGCGCCCGGGCCACAAGGCAAGGAATGAGGGTTGCCGGAAAACATATTACGGCCATCGCGGCTTCATTTGCTACTTATAATGCTCTTAGGGGAGATGATGATTCAAGCAAGTCAATGGCCAGAAGTATTGCTCTTTTACAATATACTGCAGCTTCTAGATTAATAGTCGCTTCAGAGCGCGCTGATACACGTTACTGGAGTACTTTGCCCCGAGATATCAGGTCTATTACCCTACCGTTGAGACCCGGTACCTATCGTGCTGAGCTGATCATTTGGGAGCCTTACGATCACGAAAATGTAGATATTCAAGTTAATAAAAGGCGAGTTGACTTGGGTGTGATTGAAATATTAAAAGACCAAGCTTTTAGCTCGTTTAATTTCAAGATTTAATTTACCTATTGACGAAATTATTTCCTAATTTTGTAAGAATTTATGGCCTTTACCCGAAAAGAAATGGGTATGGGCAAAAGAACTTCCGCAAAATTTACATTTTTAGTCGCCATTAGTTCATTGTTTTATCTTTCAATGGGTGATCAGCTTTGGGCACAAAGTTTTCATCGACCATCTATGATCGAGATTCATTCGGCGGCATCTCAACGAGATTTAAATCGTCCTTGGATGAGAAATCATTCGTCCGAAAGAGAAGCAATTTTAGCTTTGTTTCGAGAGCTTGCTAGATCATCAAAAGGCGAGGAGCTCATTCGAAAGGCACAAACAAAGGCCCAAGAAGATGGTAGTAAGCTTTTGGACTTGATAGAGAGTGGAGAGACGTCAATGTTGGACACAACTTTAGTTCGACGATTTTCGCGAGAGAATCCAGAGATCATGACGTTTGAGACGAGATCAAAAATTTTTATTAATCGTCATCATATTCTTAGAAATGCTGTTTTAGACTTGGCCCATGAACTCACTCACTTTATATATCGAGAAGCTTTCAATCCTTATCAGAAAAACTTTAGTGCTGAGCAATTTGTTCGCAATACTGTAGAAGGTAAGGGAGGAGAAGCAGAGGCTTATTTGGTCGAATGCCAAGTCCTGAGAGAGCTTTATCCTCGCTATTTTAATGAAAACTCAAACTGTATGCGAATTGTGGATTCTTCGGGGCAGTTCTCAAGAGAGAAGGCCGTCAGTAAATTTTATCGGGTTGGTCAGTATGTACGAGAGTATCAAAAGCGAATGCGGCAATTAAGAAATTCACAAGAATCTGCACCGGTCGTTAGCTCTGAGAGTTCACAATTTATTTCCTCTGCCTGGGGACTTCCTTATCCCGTCGCAGCATTGAGTGAATATGAATTGATCATGTCGCGAGTTTGTGAAAATGACGACAAGCGACTATCGCTTATGTTCCAGAATCAAAGACAGCAAAGGGCCCCTGCCTCTAGCTATTCTGGTCTTTCGACAATGGGCTCAACAGAAGAGGATCGAGTTCAGCGAATGATGTCTACTCACCGCCAAAGGTGCCAGGGGTTTTTGCCCTGAGTTGGTAAAATATTATCCATTTCTTATACATACTTATGGCGAGTTGCGTAAGTTGTTCAAAATACAAAAGAATAAGGCGAAGTCTGATTGACGGTTGACGAGCATCTAGGTAAAAATAAGTAACGTAGATCAATGAAATCAAGAACTATATAAGATAAAATCCGACGGAACCTTTTCCGTTTGGTCTTTATTAAGGAACCCGGAGAGATCAGATGCAAGACAGTGTCGTCCTAATGAAGCTTGACGATTTTTTTAATTGGGGGCGAAAGAACTCGCTTTGGCCCATGACGTTTGGTTTAGCCTGCTGTGCTATTGAGATGATGGCGACAGGGGCCGCGAAATATGACCTCGAGCGCTTTGGATGTGGAGCTTTTATGGCAACACCCAGACGTGCGGACCTTATGATTGTTGCTGGTACAGTGACTTTGAAGATGGCCACGAGAATTGAAACTCTCTACGCTCAAATGCCTGAGCCAAAATATGTCATTTCTATGGGATCATGTGCGAATAAAGGTGGACCTTACTGGCAACACGGATATCACGTTTTGAAAGGTGTTGATGAAGTAGTTCCCGTTGACGTTTATGTTCCAGGTTGCCCTCCTCGTCCTGAAGCTTTGATTGAGGGGCTGATGACTCTTCAGAAAAAAATCGCCAATGAAAGACTTCTTCGTGATAAGTGGGTGAAGCATGCATAGTGAAATTGTTGAATTTTTGAATAAAACTGTTCCGGGCGCAAATGCTGAGCATATTGCTGCAGAGGTTGGAGATGACTCCATCTTTGTTAATCCTGAGCATATCTATAAGTGTTGTGAAGAGTTGAGATATTCCTCTCAGTGGGACTTCAATGTTCTCCAAGTGATCACTGGTTGCGATTACTCTGATCGAATAGAAGTAAGCTATATTCTGGCCAGTTTTACAAAAAACCTAGAGCTGATCTTGAAAGTAAAACTTCCAAAAAGCTCTCCTTCTGACACTCCGGAGATTGATTCTGTTTGTGAGCTTTGGGTCGCAGCAAACTTTCAGGAGCGTGAGTGTTACGATATGGTCGGAGTTATTTTTAAAAACCATCCCGACTTTAGAAGAATTCTTTGTCCAGATGACTGGGAAGGTTTTCCATTGCGAAAAGATTATGTCGTTCAAAAAACTTATCGAGGAATGGAGGTTAATCCACCCGAAAAGGTTAATACCGATGACCATTATTTTGGTGATCGCTTAAAACGCGAAAGTGAAGAGCCTAAAAAGGTTAGTGTAAGTTGGAAGGTTCCGGAGTTTGAAGAACAAAAGTCTGAATAATAATTGAGTAAGAAATAAGTCAAGCCTAAGGCAATAGATGGGGCAAACATGGAAGAAAATAAAAATTTAA
>SKIL01000203.1 GCA_007116425.1 Bacteriovoracaceae bacterium
GAACAAGAGTTTGCAAAAAATATTCAGCTCAAGGAGATCATCCTTGATTATTGAAAATGCTGATTTAATTTTTATTTATAAAGAGACATTTTTACTGCTTTTTGTGGCAGCGCCTTTGTTAAGTTTTATTGGTATTCATATGGTCGCAAGAGATCGAGTGCTTGAAACCTATGCACTTACTCAGGGTGTGAGCTTTAGTTTTTTACTATTGCAGACGACTCTTTATACTCTAGGCTTAAATCTCTTTGTTGGCCTTTCTTATTTGTATGGAGTTTTCGCCATCGCACTGATTGCTTTGGTATTGAAGTATTTACTGAGATTTTTTCACCGTCAAAAGTCATCTTTCTATTTTATGGGCGGCTTAAGTTTTATGGGATTTTCTTATGCCCTTGTGAGTTTTTTCCCTTTTCTTGAACCTCACCTCTCGCGAACTTTTATGGGAGACCTTGTGACAGCAAGTTCATCTCAATCCGTTCTTGTGGCGATGCTTTTTATCCCTCTTTTGCTAGTTTGTTTTAACCTGAGATTTTTATGGAGGCGTGATACTTTAAACTTGGCCTTGTTTGGCCGCGAAGCTCAGTTGGCAAAGAACTCTAAACTATCATTTGATATTGTGAGTTTGGTCACTCTGAGTGTGTCCATTTTAACTCTAGGTCATCTCTATACCCTTGCCCTTACTTTAATGGCGCCTTTAATTATCAATGCTCTTTCAAGATTGAGCTTTAATTCTTTTGTGCTTTCATGCCTTGGAATCGGTTTGATGAGTTCTCTCCTTGGTCTCTTGTTTTCGCTTTTATGGCCGGGGCTAAGCACTGTTCCACTTATTCTCGTGATTCTTGTCCTTACTAGTACTACTTTTGGTGCTGTGAATCGCATTCTTTCCACTTAAATACGGTAAAAAAAGCCCGAAAAAGAAAGTATTCTCTCTTGATGCGCTTTCTAAGATATGTCTACTAGTATATATTATGTCTAAATTAGGAGAGAATATGGGCGATGCGATGCTTAGAGTCCTCAGTGGCTGTGGTTCAATATTTGGTGATAGTTATGTTGTATCAGATTTTAGAAAAGAAGATCGGCCATTAGTTTATGTAAATGACTCTTTTCTCAAGTTAACAGGCTACGATAAAGAAGAAGTCATAAATCGAAACTGTCGTTTTTTACAGGGTGATGAAACAAATAGTTTAACAGTTAAACAAATCTCCGAGTCTCTTAAAAAAGGTGAGTCCGGATGGTATGACGTTCTCAATTATAAAAAAAATGGTGAGATGTTTTGGAACCGTCTCACGCTTATTCCGATCTCATATGAAATGGACCCAGTTCGTTTCTATTTAGGGATCCAACAGGATGTCACTGAGCTTAAGAAAAGTAAGCACTCTATTAATGAGTATGGCCCTCTTGTTGCCGCCGGAAAAAACTTAACTGCTCCTCTCTTAAGTATTTTGAATGCATCTCGCTCTTTGAAGTATTTTAATGATGGATCTGGTGAAGCCGACGCTCAATTAGAAAAAATGGCCATGGATGCTCGAAAGGAAGTCGCCAAGATCACTCAGTACGTGAGAGACCTTGGCTAGTTGTTTTTGCTTTTAGGCGACGACAAGATTAACAATCTTTTTAGGGACAATAATAATTTTTTTAATTTGCTTGCCTTCAAGATACTTTTGAACTTTTTCTTGCGCTAGAACCGTTTTTTCAATCTCTTCCTTTGACATATCTACAGGTAATTCGAGTACAACACGGGTTTTACCATTGACTGAAACC
This sequence comes from Bacteriovoracaceae bacterium, assembly GCA_007116425.1. Classification (GTDB taxonomy): domain Bacteria; phylum Bdellovibrionota; class Bacteriovoracia; order Bacteriovoracales; family Bacteriovoracaceae; genus SKIL01. Next base: position 1,759 of record SKIL01000203.1, read on the forward strand.
GGACATTTAAACGTCGACTCTATCAGAAACTTTTCTTCTACTTTTGGATAAGTCGCCAATGTAACGGTTTGGGAGTGCCCAAGTTTTTCCCAAAGCTCTTCACTCATATGCGGAGCAAATGGGGCCAAGGCCACAACGAGCTTCTCTAAAATTTCTTTTTTGTGAGATTTAAGAGCAGTTAGGTCATTAACACAAATCATGAACTGACTGATGGCCGTGTTAAAGGCGAAGTTTTGGATATCATCTTCAACCTTTTTTAATGTCTTATGCAAAATTTTAAGCTCTTCGGGAGTGGCCGCTTCATCTGTCACGAGAAATTGATCTTCATTGTAAAAAAGCTTCCAAAACTTTTGCAAGAAGCGATAGGTCCCTTCAATCCCCGATGTATTCCATGGTTTGGATTGCTCAATTGGACCTAGAAACATTTCATAGAGTCTAAAAGTATCTGCTCCATATTCCTCAATAATTTGGTCGGGGTTAACGACATTAAAAAATGACTTGGACATTTTTTCTATCGCATGGCCACAAATATACTTTCCATCCTCAAGAATGAATTCAGCATTTTTAAACTCTTCTCTCCAGGCCTTAAATGCTTCAATGTCGAGAGTGTCATTTCTGACAATGTTTACATCAACATGAATTGGGGTCACTTCATAATCTTTCTTAAGTCCTACCGACACAAATGTATTTTTACCTTTCACACGATAAACAAAATTCGATCGACCTTGAATCATTCCTTGGTTAACTAACTTTTTGAAAGGCTCATCTTTCGTTGTATGGCCGAGATCAAAAAGAAATTTGTTCCAGAATCGTGAGTAGATCAAGTGACCTGTAGCATGCTCTGTTCCACCTATATAGAGATCAACATCTTGCCAATACTCGTTGGCCTCTTTTGAAACAAGCGCTTCATTATTATGAGGATCCATATAGCGCAGGTAATAAGCGGATGAACCTGCAAAGCCAGGCATTGTAGACATTTCTAGCTCATAACCATCTTTTGTTTTCCAGTTCTTTGCTCGACCAAGAGGAGGTTCTCCAGTTTCTGTCGGAAGAAAGGCATCAACCTCTGGTAATTCAAGTGGTAAGTCCTTTGTCTCAAGGGTATGAGGAACTCCATCCTTGTAGTAAATTGGAAACGGCTCTCCCCAATAGCGCTGTCGAGAGAAAATGGCGTCACGAAGTCGATAGTTGATTGTGGCCTTCCCGAGTTTGTTCTTTTCAATTTCTTCGTTGGCCTTTGTGATAGCTTCTTTGACCGTGAGTCCATTTAGAAACTCAGAGTTTACTAGTTTCGCATTTTCATCTTTGTCCATATAGGCTTCTTGTTCAACGTTTCCACCTTGAACAACTTCAATAATTGGGAGATTAAAATGTTTTGCGAATGCCCAGTCTCGGTCATCGTGACCAGGGACGGCCATAATCGCACCACTACCATAGCTGGCCAGAACATAGTCAGCAGTCCAGATCGGAATTTTTTTATTGTTAAGAGGATTGATAGCATAGGAGCCGGTAAATTCTCCACTGACTTCTTTGGTATTTGCCATCCGATCTCTTTCTGACTTGGTTTTTACCTTCTCAAGATACTCTTCAACCTTTGGCCTTTGATCTGCCGTGATGAGTTGTTGAGTCAGCTCACTTTCTGGAGCGACAACCATAAAGGTGGCTCCAAAAATAGTGTCAGGTCTGGTTGTAAAAACCTCTATTTTAAGCTCATCGCTTCCTTCGACAGGAAAGAAAATTTGCGCCCCTTCTGAGCGTCCAATCCAGTTTTTTTGCATCTCTTTTAGAGAGTCACTCCAATCGAGTTGTTCGAGGTCATCGAGGAGTCTTTGAGCGTATGAGCTAATTCGCAAGCACCATTGTTTCATTTTTTTCTGCTCTACCGGGTGCCCTCCGCGAACAGAGAGTCCCTCTTTGACTTCATCATTGGCCAAAACAGTTCCAAGAGCTGGACACCAATTAACCATTGTGTCCGCGAGGTAAGCGATTCGAAAGTTTTGAAGGATTTCCTCTTTCTTGGTTTTATCTAGATTCTTCCATTCCTCACTTGAGAAGTGATAGTCTTCAGAGCATGCGGCCTGAAGATCTTGAGTTCCTTGTGATTCAAAGTGCTCAATGAGTTCACTTATTGGCCTTGCTTTATTTTCTTTTTGGTCATACCAAGCGTGAAACATTTGAACAAAGGCCCATTGAGTCCACTTGTAATATTTTGGGTCACAAGTTCTAACCTCTCTTGACCAGTCAAAAGACATTCCTATTTGATCGAGCTGTTCTCGATAACGTGCAATATTTTTTTCTGTCGTAACCGCCGGATGTTGACCTGTTTGAATCGCATACTGCTCAGCTGGTAATCCGAATGCATCGTAACCCATGGGGTGAAGAACATTAAAACCCTTTAAGCGTTTATAGCGGGTGTAAATATCAGAGGCAATATAACCAAGTGGATGGCCGACATGAAGTCCTGCTCCCGACGGATACGGAAACATGTCTAAAACATAGTATTTTGGGCGGGAGTTATCAATCTCCACCTTATAAGTTTGATTATCGCGCCACTTTTGCTGCCATTTTTTTTCAAGGCTTAAAAAATCGTATTTCATGAAATGTCCTCTTATGTTTACAGGTGGTTACTATGGCATATTCTGATAGCATTGATCAATTGTTAACCTGTTTCTGTGCGCTGCACGGTGGGCAGAGTTTTTAGAGTTTTAGGCACAATAATCATTTAAATTCTGAATATTTAATTCAATAATTAAGCATAACAAAAATTGAAGGAGTCTTTTTCATGTTTTATTTCTTTCGCCTGTCTCGATTATTGATGTTGTGCATTTTCACAGGCCTAGTGAGTATAAAATCGTTTAGCTTAATGGCCGATCATCACAGGCTTCAGACTCAGGCCCTGATGGAAGGGGTTTTTGATTCTTATATTGCGCTACTTCCTGTCATGAATGACTCTAGTCTTTTAGACAATGAGGATCAGAGACAAAAAATTATCGCGAATCTTGAAAACTTGAAGAACTCATTTGATGCTGCTGAACATATTGCGGCCCTTCAAACACCGAGCTTTATGCCATCGATCGAAACTTTTGGTGAGCATATTGATGAAACGATTCGGGTTGTAAGGACGGGAAATAAAAATTTTGCACAAATGAGAATGAAGGCCGTGACTTCTCTTTGCATGACTTGTCACACTCAATTACCGGATGGCAAAAGCTCTTTACTTGTAAGTAAGATTGCTGAAATGGATAGATCCAAATTTGCTTCTGATTATGACTATGCAGAGTTCTTATTTTTAAATCGCAATTATTTGAGAAGTGTTCGCTATTACGAACGGGCCATTCAAACTCATTTGCATAATTTGGCCAATAAAATTGGGTCAAGAGATATTGCCGAAAGAGAACTGAGGCGGTCATTTCGTCGTGTTCTTTCAATTTATACGAAGGTGAACTATATGCCTTCTGTGGCCAGATCTTTTATGGAAAAATTTGTCGAGCATAGAAGTCTACCTGGAATGCTTCAGGTCGATATGCGCCATTGGATAAAATCTTTGCGAGCATGGGAGAGAAGAGATCTCGTGATTCGAATGAATTCTCCAGAGTCAGTAAATAGTTTTATTGAGGCCTACCTCGTACCTTTAAAGAGGCCAAGTTTATCTCCAGATGATCGACATGAAGTGACTTTATTGATTGCCTCGGGTGTATTGACAAAATTTTTGGCCCATAGAGTGGATGATGAGCTTGAGGCGCGTGCTCTTTTTTGGCTTGCAAGGGCAGAGAGACAATTAAATTATCAATTCTTTTACTCGCTTTCTGAGCTGTACTTGCGCGATTGTATTAAAAAATATCCAAAAACAAGTTATGCTCAAATGTGCTTAGATGAGTACCGAGAAAGTCTTATCTACGGGTACTCCGGGTCGGCCGGCATTGATATTCCAGATGATGAGCAAGAAAAACTAAAAGAGCTAGAAGAGTTTCTTGAGAGGCATCGAGCTCGTTAATGTCAGATTTTGATACGATCATAATTGGTGGAGGGGCTGCGGGTCTGTTTACAGGTGCGTGTCTCTCCCACGATTATAAATCTCTGATCATTGAACACAATAAAAGTGTGGGAAAGAAAATTCTTATTTCTGGTGGAGGCCGTTGTAACTTTACAAACATCCATGCTAATCATCAGCAGTTTCATGGGAAAAATCCTCACTTTCATAAGTCGGCGTTGAAGCGATTTTTACCTTACGATTTCATTGATCTTGTTGAGTCTCATAAAATTGATTATTACGAAAAAACTTTGGGACAGCTTTTTTGTAAAAATTCAGCACACGATATTGTTGAAATGCTGAAAAAAGAATGTGAAAAAAACAATGTCGAAATCCGTTGTCAAACGGGTGTAAAAAATATCTCGCAAAATCAAAGCGGCCTTTTTGAGTTAGAGCTTGAGGACGGAGAAATTTTAACTGCAAAGAAGGTCGTGATTGCGACTGGTGGCCCCGCACTCCCAAGTATTGGCGCTACAAGTTTTGGACATAGTTTGGCAAAGAAGTTTGGATTGCGCTTAGTTGAAACAGCTCCTGCCTTAGTCCCATTGGTTCTTGATCAGGAGCAGTGGCCAACGGGCCTTCTGTCAGGTGTTTCTACCAATGTCGATATATGGTGTGATGAGGGGCCCGTTTTTAGGGAGGCACTCCTCTTTACTCATAAAGGTGTTAGTGGGCCTGCTGTATTGCAAGCTTCTTCGTTTTGGCGTCCTGGAAAAAAAGTTTATACAAATTTTTTCCCGGGTTTAAATTTTAATGATTTGTTAGAACAGCAACGACGAGTAAATGGTGCCCATCAATTAAGCCGATTCTTAAAACAATATCTTCCCGAAAGGCTGATAAACTTATGGCTTGATCTACATAGTTTAAATGGAAGTAAGAAGCTTGCTGACCTCACAAAAAAAGAAATTACAGATCTCGTTATGATATTTACCCAATGGGAGTTTATCCCTCTCTCTACTGAAGGCTATCGCAAGGCCGAGGTCACAAGAGGTGGTGTTAGTAGTGAAGAGCTGTCTTCAAAAACAATGGAAGCAAAAAAAGTTCCAGGTTTGTATTTTATTGGAGAAGTCGTAGATGTGACAGGGTGGCTTGGAGGATATAACTTTCAATGGGCATGGGCGAGTGCTCATGCTTGCGCTCTACATATAACGAGTGTCTTGTCTGAAGAGGGGCGTGACGCATGAAAAAGGTAATTTTCACAGGAGGAGGGAGCGGAGGACATGTCATTCCCGCCCTAACTCTTATAAATGAGCTTAAGAAGCATAAAGTTAAGATTGCCTATATTGGTAGTGAAAAGGCCATTGAATCAGAATTGGTCCCAAAGAATAAGATAGAATACTATGCCATTAAGACGGGAAAGCTTCGTCGCTATTTTTCATGGCAAAATTTTACGGATATTTTTCGCCTGTCGATTGGAATTATTCAGGCCTTTATTATTTTACTTAAAGAGGGTGGGAAGAAGAATGTTTTAGTCTTTTCTACTGGTGGATATATTTCGGTACCAGTAGCAATCGCGTGTAAGCTCTTAGGTGTTGATCTTTATATTCACGAGCAAACCTCAAGAGTTGGACTGGCCAATAAGATAGCTTCACGTTTCGCAAGGAAAGTATTTATTTCTTTTGAACAATCAAAAGATTTTTTTCCTTCCTCTAAAGTTATTCACTCCGGTTATCCGATTCGAGAAGAGTTTTTTAAAAGCTATATACGTTCAGATATAACTGTTAAGGGAAGAGCTCTTCAGTCTAAGCTTCCTCTCTTATTTATTACAGGAGGAGGAAATGGGTCACTTTTAATCAATCAAAAGATTGAGTCTGTAATTGATGAGCTCAAAAGAAATTATCAGGTTGTTCATCAGGTCGGTGCTCAATTTGCGCAACATTTTGAGCAATATAATGATGAAAACTATATCAGTACTGATTTTATTGGCCCAGAGATGGCAGCACTTTTTAACTGTGCCGATGTCATTATTTCAAGGTCAGGTGCCGGAACTGTTGCCGAACTCATGGCAATGAGAAAGCGTTCAATCTTTATTCCTTTAAAGATTGCACAAAAAAATGAGCAATTTCACAATGCGATGGCCGCCAAAAATGCTCTCGGATCGTGGGTTATTGAAGAAGATCACTTTAAGGAGATTGAATTGCTTTCTACTCTTAAGGATTTTTGTGAATCGACGCCAGAAGTTACTAGCGAGCAGGGAGATTTAGAGAGTTTTTCAAGGGCCCGTCAGTTTTTAGTAGATCAAATTCTTAGGACATAACCTCTTGATTTAATCGTTACAAGGTTAGACGAAAAGGGATGCAACTTTTTACGAAGGTTTGATAGGTGAGTATCAATACTTTGCAAACAGCTATCTCCATTCGGCCACAAGAGCTTTGCAACAGAATCTTTACTGTAAATTCGATTAGGGTTTTTCGCAAAAAGGTGAATCAGTTTATACTCGAGAGGAGTTAATTGGATATCCTCATTATTAAGTTTAACAGACTGTAATTCGCAATTAAGTTCAAAGTCTTTAAATGTAATAATTTCACTTTGATTCTTTTTAGAGCCATTAATAAGAACTTTGTTTTTAATTCGGGCAATTAACTCTTTAATTGAAACAGGCTTAGAGATAAAGTCCTCAGCACCTAGGCTTAGGCCTTCAATCATGACGTCTTCCGAAGGGTCAGCACTCAAGAAAATCACCGGGAAATCATAGAGTTCTCGAATTTTTTGAAAAAGAGTGAAACCACTCATCTGTGGCATATGAAGGTCGAGGATAATTATATCAGTCGAAGCCTTGGAAAGAAATTCAAAGATTAAAGTTGGATCTTGAATCAACTCCAGTTTAAAACTGCTTTCCAATAACTGTTTATAGCTTCGCAAATTGTCTGAAGAGTCATCTACGATGGTCACGTGAATATCGGACAAAACCCTCTCCTGGTTGTGAGCAAAGTACTTTAGTTTTTAAATGTTTCTTGTTTATCCATTTCTTTTAACTTTGTAAACTTTTATTTAGTCTAATATTTTTTAGGATATATTTCCTCCATTGTTTATGATGATAAAACTCATAAACCCTGTTATTTCAATTGCTTGGTGGGGGGCGTTTAAAGTTGTTTATTTTCGAAATCGTCACAGAAAATTGCCAGCGAAGTGTATGCGCCTACCCTGCGGACTCAAGGTAGGCGGAGAAATCAACTTACTTTCTTTTAACTGAGCGGAAGTTAGACTCGAGTACTTTCTTTCTAATCCGAACAGATTCAGGTGTCACCTCAACCCATTCGTCATTATCAATCCAATCCATCGCCCACTCAAGAGTTCTTGGAGGGATGGGGGGAAGAATAATGTTAGCATCTTTACCCGCCGTTCTCACACTTGAGAGGTGTTTCTCACGAACAGCGTTGACATTAATATCATTAGTCTTTGAGTGTTCTCCAATAACCATCCCTTCATAACAGGTCTCTCCAGGAAGAACAAATTGCTTCCCTGATGACAGAAGGTTGAAAAGTGCATAAGGAGTCATCTTACCTGCACGGTCAGCAACGATTGCTCCGTTTTGTCTTGCGAGCATATCTCCAGCATACGGGCGATGGCCAAGAAACTCACTCGACATGAGGCCTTCACCTCGAGTGTCAGTAAGAAAAGTTGAGCGATAACCAATCAGTCCACGTGAAGGAATGATGAATTCCATCCGAACTCTGGCCTCTCCAAGTGGCATCATAGTTTCCATAATTCCCTTACGCTTAGCGAGCTTTTCTGTGATTGGCCCTGAGCAGTCATCTGGAATATCGAGAACAACCTTTTCAAAAGGTTCAAGCTTATTGCCCTCTTCGTCTTCTGTGAAAAGAACTTCAGGCCGAGAAATCATAAACTCAAAACCTTTTCTTCTTAACTCTTCAAAAACGATGGCCAACTGAAGCTCTCCACGGCCTTTCAAGCGATAAACTTTAGAGTCATCAGTCGCCTCAAATTTAAGGGCCACATTAAGTCGACAAGCGTCTGTGAGAAATTCTTCAAGTTTACGACTTGTGAGATACTCACCCTCTTTACCTGAAAGTGGTGAGGTACTAACTGATACGTTAACCGCAACAGTTGGCGGCTCTACTTCAATTCTTTCAAGTGGCTCAAGTGCATCAGAGGAACAAATCGAATCACCAATTTGACCATTGGCCAAACCTGCAACCATAACGATTTCTCCCGCCTTTGCACTGTCTACATCACGCGTTTTAAGCGCATCAAAAATTTGAATTGATGAAACCTTAAAGTTGGCATTCTTTTCGGCGCCGATACAAGTATAGGACTGGTTTTTTTGAATCGTACCACGACGAATTCTACCGACTACGAGTGGGCCCAAATAAGATGAGTAAGACAAGTTGGTGACAAGGAGACGCAATTTATCGCCTTCTTCAATTTTGGGTTCTGGGTAATAATCGCTCACCATAAAGTCGAGAATCGCCAACATATTATCTGTTTTGACATCGGGATCAGTCGTGGCCCATCCATCTTTGGCAGAACTAAAAAGGATCGGGATATCAATATCAAAATCCTCGATATCGTTTGCACTGGCCAATTCAAGTAACAGGTCTTCAACTTCATCTTTAACTTCTGAAATTCTTTGATCTGGGCGGTCAATTTTATTGATAACAACCGCGATCTTAATTCCTCTCTCCATTGCTTTTTGAAGGACGAAGCGAGTTTGCGGAAGTGGTCCTTCGGCCGCATCAACTAAGAGTAGAACTCCATCAACCATCATGAGTGATCTTTCAACCTCTCCACCGAAGTCGGCGTGCCCAGGAGTGTCTAGAAGGTTTACTTTTGTGTCTTGCCAGACAAAGGCACAGTTCTTTGCCGTAATTGTGATCCCTCGCTCGCGTTCAATATCGCCAGAGTCCATGACTCGTTCTTGAATTTCTTCGCGTTCACCAAAGGTTCCAGATTGTTTTAAAAGTTCATCAACAAGAGTTGTTTTGCCGTGGTCAACGTGGGCGACCACAGCAATGTTTTTCAATTTTTCGGGGGAGCTCATAAAAAAGGCCTCATAATGGTTTAAAAATCTAAATTTTCCACATAATATGGCGTGATTCGCTATTTTGAAACTTAAAACGACATAAAGTATAAATATGATCCAAGTTAATGCCCTTAAAAAACAATTCGGTCAACGCACTTTATTTGAAAATGTGACTTTTAATGTCAATCCGCGCGAGAGGATTGGTTTGGTCGGTCGAAATGGAACCGGAAAGTCGACATTATTTAAAATGCTTCTGGGTATAGAGACTCCAGATGAGGGGGAAGTAGTTGTTCCTAAAGGGTACCGTATTGGGACTTTAGAGCAACATTTAAAGTTCACTGAACCAACCATTGTCGCCGAATGTGCCACGGCCCTCCCTGCAGATAAAGAATATGAAGTTTATCGTGCAGAGAAGATTCTCTCCGGTCTTGGCTTTACCGAGGCCGACTTTGAGCGATCTCCCGATGATTTTTCTGGGGGTTATCAGATTCGGATTAATTTAGCGAAAGTTCTTTTAACTGAACCGCAGATGCTTCTTTTGGATGAGCCTACAAACTATCTTGATATTGTTTCCATGCGCTGGTTAAAGACTGTTTTAAAAACTTTTCCCGGTGAAGTGATCTTAATTACTCACGACCGAGACTTTATGGATGATGTTGTGACTCATACCATGGGAATAAATCGGGGACAGGTGAAAAAGATTGAAGGAAATACTGGAAAGTATTATGAGCAGATCGTGCTCGAAGATGAGATCTATGAAAAGACACGCAAAAATGTCGAAAAGAAAAAGAAAGACTTGCAACAATTTGTCGATCGCTTTCGGGCCCAGGCCTCAAAAGCATCTCAGGCCCAGTCTAAACTAAAGCAGTTAGAAAAGATGGACGATATGGAGGCCTTGAGTGAAGACTCTGATATGAATCTTCGCTTTGAATATAAAGATTGTCCTGGAAAGTTTCCACTCAAGGTCGAAGATTTGACTTTCGGCCACACTGAATCTGAACCACTTTTTCAAAATCTCACGTTTGGCCTAGCAAAAGGAGAACGACTAGGGATTATTGGAAAAAATGGAAAGGGGAAGTCGACACTTTTAAATGTCTTGGCCGGAGAGTTGAGGCCTTGGTCTGGTAAACTTACCTGGCATCCTTCGGCAGTTTTTGGCCATTTTGGACAAACGAATGTTCTGCGACTTGACCTCTCCAACACCATTGAGCAAGAAGTTACTGCCGCAAACCCGAAACTCTCACCAACTCAAATTCGTGGTATCTGTGGGGCCATGCTCTTTACTGGCGATGACGCTAAAAAGAAGATTTCCGTTTTATCGGGGGGAGAGAGAGCTCGCGTGCTTTTGGGGAAAATTTTGGCCCGGCCATCAAATGTTCTTTTCTTAGATGAACCGACTAACCACTTGGATATGGAATCAATCGAAATTCTTATGGATGAACTTCAGAATTACCCGGGTGCTGTCGTGGTCGTTACCCACAGTGAGCGAATGCTTAAAAGATTAACCAAAAATCTTGTGGTGTTTAAAGAAGGTGGTGCGGAATATTTTAATGGGGGCTATGAGGACTTTCTCCGTCGTGTCGGTTGGGAAGAAGAAGGTGAAGGGCCATCGGGCCACCATCAACTAGGCTATGAACTTAAACCTCAAAAACAGAATCATAAATTGAGCCGTAAAGAATATAAAAAACTGAGAAGTCAGCTGGTTAAAGACCGGTCTGATACTTTAAAACCGCTCAAGAAAAAGGTTGAAGAGGTCGAAGCAAAAATTTTGGACTTAGAGACTAAAAAA
>SKIL01000368.1 GCA_007116425.1 Bacteriovoracaceae bacterium
CAAGTCTTTCACCTACGGACAACGAAAAATTCAAGCCCCTAAAAATCGGGAATTGAGTCCCTGGATAAGTAAAGGATAAGTTTTCAACAGAGCATATAGAAGTCTCCACTGGCGTCATTATAGATTCTAATTTTTCGCTACTGTAGTTTCCAAGAAGAAATGATTCTTTTTCATGATCATAAATATCATTCAAACGTTTAAGAGAAGTCATTCCTTTGCGCCATTCAGAGACAATAAAGCCTAACTCCATCAAAGGACCTTGAAGTAAAAAAACAAGTCCCTGCATGGCCACAAAGTCCCCAATGCTAAGACTTCCTTGAAAAACAAGAAATGCACCATAGCTGAATAAAATAATATATGTAAGAACAGAACTTCCACCCATTAAAGGCATATAACGCAACGATATAAAAGCAGATAATAAACGCTTTTGCCTATAAGACTCAGAGCTCTCCACAAGCTTTTCTCGCCAAAATCCTCCAGTATGGGAAAGTCGTTGAAGCTTAACAGTGGAAACAACTTGAGAGGCCAAATCATTTAGCTTTCCTAAATAGTTTTGAGCATTTTCATGACGTAAGATTTCTAAATGAGAAAGCTTACGAACAAAATAAGGAACTATAATTAAGGCGGCAAATGTTATTAAACTTAATGGAAGGTGGATCGTGCACATCGCAATGATGGTCAGTGACCCTAAGAATAAGATATCAAAGACCGCAACTAGAGTAAAACCGAAAATCGCACGTGATGAGCGCACATCACTAGTCGAGGCATTCATAAGAAAGCCTTTTGAGAATCGGTCGTCTAAGTCTCTACGCTTAAAAAAACGTACATTATCCCAGAGATCTTCTTTAAGTACGGCCGTTGCCTCATGTGTTTGTCTTGCCAGAGTTAACCTCCATCCAACTCTTCCGACACCAACCAAAATAGAGGAAGCTAAAAGTATTGCAAAAAGAGTGTAAAAGGTTTGAGTCTGATCCAACCCTGAAAGAAACCCAGGCAACGAGGCACCTGTAAAAAAATCAATAATCCAACCCATATTTCGAGTGGAAACCACTTGCATGGCATTTGTAAAAACAACAGTTAAAACACCAAGAACATAGACTGGCCAACGAGAAAGAATATGTCCCCACCAATAACTAGTTGCAAGCCGATCTCGCCGTCGATTAGCTTCATAACGATCACCGAGTAAGTCACTTGAAGAATATAAAAACAATTTATTCGGGGACAAAAATTTTAAAACTTTTGAAAACTTAAACAACACGTAAATCCCTTACAATAAACAATGAGAAATCACGTCATATGATAAGAAGATATAAGCGTATCGTTAAGCTTAAATATTAAATTTTAGACAATTGTTCTACAAAATCTCCTTTTTAAGCCATTCTCCAAATTGCGACAACTCATTCTTTAAAAATGGCAACTCGCTCTGTGCTGCACTGACCACTTTATCAATACCACTTACTGAATAACTGGCCGCCTTAAAGTGCTCCATAAGCTCTTGAATCAATTCAGGGTGCAACGAGTCAGAAAAAATTACGCAATCCCTAATGACTCCTTTATGAACATCAAGATGAACATCCACTCCCCCCCAGTCAAATCTTTCATCCAAATGATGACTAAATTGAGGAGTTTCACCAAAACGCCACTTATCATCCTTTAAAAACTGATAATACTGCTGTAGCTCAGGTATTGATTCAAGCGAAGAATGCTCCAGAGTCTCAACAGGACAATCATTTTGGTAAAAGTCAAAGAACTGATTAATGACTTCATTTGTGAGACTTTCATGTGCAATCTCAGGATTAAGGTGAGAGAGATTTGTCACTCTTGATCGAACTGAAGTAATTCCCTTGGCGGCCATTTTTTTTTGATGAGGACTAAGATAATTGGCCAGCTTTTGTAAATCAGCATTAATTAACAAAGTCCCATGATGAAACGATCGATCTCTTTTCTCCTTAAAAGCACTGCCAGAAATCTTCTTAGGCCCTTCTGAATCATCTACCAAAATATCATTTCGACCTGAAGGGTAAGAATTTAAATCGAAATGATTAATAGCACTAGTTATTATTTTATTATTAGCGGCCTTATCAAATCCATGCTTTGAGGAAAGAAAAGTAAAGTTTGTATTACCCAAATCCTGAAAAACAGCTCCCCCACCACTCTGTCTTCGAGCAAGCTTAACACCATCCTCATACATTTTAGATGTATTGCACTCCACCCAAGGGTTTTGAAATCTTCCAATGACAACAGTATCTGAGTTACGCCACAAAAATAGAACATGTGCCTCAGGATCAAGTTCTTTAAAAATCCAATCCTCTGTAGCAAGATTAAACCAAGGATCATGTGTTTCAGATACAAAAACTCTGACTTTTCTTTTTGAGGACATATTTTATTCTCCTAAATCTTTGTAATAAACTTCAAAGGCCTTACTTGAATCGTTATATAACCTTAAATTCTTGCGAAATCTAGGCCTGAAATTTTCTATCCAGTTATCAGGTGTGAGATGACTTTCAATATCAGACAGTTGAAAAAGTGTAAAATGACTCATTAAACCCTCACCATCTCTTTCCCACTCAAACGGATTGATCAAAGATTGATGCATTTTATCTCGATCAATATAAGTCAAAATGCGCATCCCATTAAGATTATGGTAGATGCGATTTCGAGCATACTCACTTAACTGTTCACGATAAAAGGAAGAATTGTAGCGATTTGGATTAGGTAAAAGCATCGCTAAAAAAGAAGACTTTCGAGGAGAGAGTTCCGAGGCCTTTCTATTAAAATAATACAAAGAGGCATAGTGTACGCCGTAAAAATTTAACCGCTCTATTTCAACTTCGTCTAAATCATTTTCAAAACGAGGATAAAACTTTACTAAGAAGTCGCTAGAGTGCTCTCGAGCAAAATCTAAATTCCCAAAATGAGCAATATTTAAATAGATTTCAAAGATTCTCTCTTTTGAGAGTTTCGTTTCCATATAAAGAGAAATAATAACTTCACGCAATTTTCGAACAAAAGAATGACGGTGATCTAAAAATAGGTTTTTGACCACCTGCTGAGTGATTGTAGAGGCCCCTCTCAAGCGCCCCGTTTCAAGAAACTCTCGAAAAGCACTGTACAACTGATCAAGGTCAACTCCTGGGTGTTCATAGAATGACCAATCTTCTGATATTAATATGGCCGCCTTTAAATAAGGAGACGCTTGATCATAACTTACCCAATCTTGATGATTGTCAACGATCGCGTAGTAGAACTCATCACTCACAACATCTCGATCAATCTCATTCACAATATAATAGTCACTAAAAACTTTACGATAAAAATCTTTTCCAACGTTTGCAGGCCCAAGTATTTTAACCTGTCCACCTTGCTCTAAGCGCGAGATTATCTCATATGGAATTGACCACAAAAGCATAGCGAAGAAGAGCGCCATAAGGGCCATAATAAAAAAAAGAACAAGAGCTGAATATTTAAAGAATTTGGCAAACACTGCAAAACGTCCTTAGAATAATGCCTTTGAAAACCTTGCGGTGCTAGCAAGATAAACCAAAGACATTCATTTCAAAAGCCATAGTGCATTCATTCTATTCGTATTAAGGTCTTAAAACTTCATGACAACGATAAGATTCAATGACATCCTGTAAGAGGCCTGCTTGCGGTTGGGATTTATTTAATTCCAACATCACCTTACCAATAAATTTCCTTTGCCTTAAGGTATAGCGGCGATCAATATAATCACTTCGATCAGAGTCTGAAATCTCACTGCCTCGTAATAATTGCGCAGCAAAAAACGATGAGCGATAATGATTTCTCAAGCGCTCAAAATCTCTTCTAAACCCCAGAAAACCACGCGGAACATCACCATGAAAAAGCTCTTTATTTGTGATTAAAAAGTCATAACCCTGCCTAACCAAACCATCGGCCAGTCTCCAAGAGCGTCTAAAGGGAAGAGCATCTTGACAGGCGTAGATCACATCTAAATCGCTAAGTTCGCTCTGAGACCTTAGGGCGAAACGACTACCTCCACTTACCGCCTCTAAATGATCATCAGCAAAAATTTTAAATTTTTTATTAAAATCACGATTTTCACGATTAGCAGCATTTGTCACATAGTCAACAAATTCATAACCCCACTTACCATAGATCTGAGATGTAATTTCGTCATACTGCTGAAGAATATAAACCAAATTCTCCGTACTGTCTTGGCGAGCACGGTATTCATCTGTATCGAGCACTCTTTGAATTCGATTAATAACAACTTCAAGCGAATTTTTTAAGTTATAAATCTGTTCAATATGAGCTTTTCTAAACTCTCCTAGATCTTGAAAAAGTTTTGCTATTGACTGTCCAAATACCTGAGTCTCATTCATCCACTGCGATTGAACAAGATTACGATTTCTCGTTACACCCTCGATCACTCGCTCAAAGTGAAAAACGAGTTGGGCCCGATGAGTTTGATCAAAGGCCAGAGCATCTAACTCCATCAAGCTTTCTAGGCGAGAAGGATCCGTAGTATACATAAACCTTTCAATTTCACGCAGAAAAACACGATCCATTACTTCAAAGTCAGAAAATCCTCTTTCAATATACTCCTCTACCATTGAGTATAAAGTACTCGACTGCATTCCCATTGTTTGAATAAGGCGCATTTTCTGTGTTTCTGCAGGAACCTGGTTATGACCATCAAGTGGAACCTTAACCATATTAAATAGGTTTTTTGAATGTCTCTCAAAATCTTTTAAAAAAGTCAGCGAGCCTTCTAACTGATTTTCTCGATAATCAATCATCGCCGTGTTTAAATCTTCATAATGAGATTTCAGGCGAGACTCAATTTCTTCAAGATAACTCATGAATTCAATCGCCACCTCAAGGTCACGCCGGTGAGTCTGAGTTGGGACATCGAGCATACCTGTTTCTCTAATATCGTTTCGAAGGTCATAAAAAGCACAATTTAATTTAACAAAAGTTTGTCTATCTTGAATATTTTCAAAATCAAATCTGACAGAAAAAATATTATCAATCACCCTTAAGATAGAGGCGATTGCAAGACCTCCGCCTGAAACAATGAGACCATTCTGATTTGGAACTAGGAGCCCCATCTGTGCAAAGGACTGAATAATATCTGCCGTCTGAGCTAAGAACGTTCTGTCATCAATTTGACATTGCCCATTTAAAAAAATGCTATTGATATTATTAAAAACATTCGCAATCTGCTCTCCATTCACTGTCACCCCACCAACTTGTGTATCGCCCTGGGTAAGCATCGATGAGAAAAGGCCTGAACTATCATCATTATCATCTCCGCTTCCCGGAGACTGTTGATCACGATAAGTGTTTAAGGAGTCCTGAATGGAGCGAGCATTTTGTAAAATTTCACTCAATCTTTCCTGATCACTATCGAGACAATTATCTCGAAACAGGGCCCTAATCGTATCAATTTTAGTAAAAATATCTCGATATTGATTTGAGTCAAGAGGACAAGAGTCGACTCGGCCAGTTGATTCTCTATAGCGAGAAATAAAGCGCTCCATCTCAAGAACCCGATCACCATCCGGCCCTTGTAATACAGGGTCTTTTAGTAGCCTTTCGAGTTCGCTGTTTTTCTCAAAATTATGGGCAAAAACCACTTGCTGCCCTGTTATAACAAGACTAAGCGCAATGATTCCTACTTTTTTTATAAACATTTCCAATCCTTCAGCTCATTAAAAGAAGTTTAAGATATGGCGCATTATAAGAATAATAAGGGGAGCAAACAACTCACAGCGTAGTTTTTACCTTAAGAGATTACTAAAGGGGATTAAGAGACTAATTTTACGGTACTTACCGGTAAACACAGCGAAAGCCAACATCTACATATTCAATTGCAGGGTCCAAAGTCCCAAGCGCGAAAACACCAGCACTCCGTTCAGAGTTAAAAGAACCTCCTCTAACGAAGCCGCGTTCACCAGTAGTAAAACTCGCACGTCCAAGATAGATGGATGAGTTATAAGGAATAATGACTTCAGGATTGTCAGGCATATACAGATCAGGTGTGTCTAGGTCACATCCAATAAGGGAACTAATATTTTCCAACTCTTCAACACCATCACAGCCACCTGGTGCATCATCAAGAGTGCCTCCCCGTGTCCAATCAACCCACTCCCAAGCATTGCCAGCAAAGTCCCAAATATGGCGAGCATCACCTAGTGAATGACGTGCCCGAAGGTTACGACTGGCAAAAGGGCCGGTAATAAGCCCAAGTCCATCAATTGAACAAGAATAGGCTTCTCCTGTGTTTCCAGCGTTTAAGCATCCCACACCAATAACTCCTGAAGACCAGTTCTCAGGGATTGACTCAATCTGTAAAGCAAGAGTCATCCACTCATCATTTGAAATCAGATCATAGTTAGGACCAAGAGCGCGACATCGGGCCTGAGCATTCTCCTTCGTGATTTCAACCCAAGGTTCTGTGTTAATAAATAATGGCGAAGTTGCCGGTAGTTCAAATCCATCATTACGGGCCTCTAGCTGCATAACACAAAAAGGATCATCAATATCAAAGTCGGAGTTGCTATCTACTAAAACATAACCGACGGGACAACCAGTTGTGATATTAATGATATTTGAAGCTTCACTCACAAGGCCGACATTATTTCTTGCCGTAACTCTATACTGGTACTCTGTTAAAGGTGAAACAGTGCGATCAATATAGGAGTTTCCAATAGTCATAACATCAATTTCGGTAAACCCATCTCCAACAGGACTTTCGCGTTCGATATGATAATTAACGATATCTGCCCCTCCATTTCTTTCAGGGGTTTGCCAAGTTAAAATAACTGATCCTCCGGGATCAAATGATGCAACTGACCCTTGCAATTCACCTGGTGCATCGGGAGGGCCAAAGTCAGTAACAACACTAATGGAAGAGGTAGCTGCTCCAACTCCTATTTGAGATATTGCCGAAACTCTATATGAATAAGTTTGCCCACCATCGAGATCATCATCAACAAATGTGGTCATCGGATTATTCGTATTAGATAAGTAGATTTCGTGTACGCCCTGTCCCCCAACTCGACGATAAATTCGGTAACCAGTGATAGGCTTGCGGCCATCATTCTCAGGGGTCTCCCAAGCTAGTGTCACCTGGGAGTAAGAATCAACACTTACAGAAAAACCACGTGGTTCCCCTGGGAATGTAGCAAGATTCACACTGTCTGGTTCAAATTGACAGGAAAAACTCAGTAAGGAAAAAGGAAGAATTAAGATATAAGGTGGTAAAGCATGCATCGCATACTTTAGTAAACCCAATATTTTAAATAAAGACTTTCTCACTCACACAACCTCAATACTTAAAGATGTAAGTTCTTTATTATATCGGTTGTTTCCGTATTCTTGTTGATAGTGAGGTCAAAGATTTATTAACCTCAGCTTATCATATAGCAGAATATGAGAAAAAGAGGACGAAGTGCCAATTTTAATTGGCACTTTAAAGTGAATTGCTAGTATTGATCAATAAACATCTTCGTCAAGCTTAGGGTTCCTTCACTACAAGCAAGATAGCGACGAGACAGCGATGAACTTTGATCAGGGTAATCATTATCGGCCCGAAGTATTTGTTCAATCTTTTGCTCAAGTGATCTACAGGACCTTCTTAAAAAGGAAAAACTTAAGCGTTCGGACCAAGAGAGTAAAGAGGTGTCAATATGATCAATGGCGAAGTTGAAAACTTCTTCTGTTCTTTCATAAGTCGAAAGAACTAGTCTTTCTTGAACAGTTAAATCTCTCGCCGAAACACTAAAAGATAAGGCCAACAGTACAGTAATAAAGAACTTCGTTTTAAACAACATCCTTGTCTCCTCATTTTAAAATAAGTTTAAATAATTCCTCATAGCACTTCCAAATTGTGACTGAAGAATAATTTGATGCGGGCCCATTATCTAAACTTTTTGATGCATCCGTCGAGCTTTTAAACGCGACATCTTTTAAAAAAGTGTCAATCTCGATATATCGAAAACGATCAGTCAGAGAGTCCCCAATCATTTTTGCGTGACACAGTGAAAGATTAAATTCCTCACAGGCCTGTAAAAGCATTCCCGGCAGAGGTTTACGATCAATACTTTTACATGCGTACTCAGAGTCTGGGTTATCTGAGTTCTCAAGATAAGGACAATAAATCCACGAGTTTGCTTGAGAAAGAGAGAATTTTTGCCAATCTAGGCCTCTTTGTAAAAAGTGGTCTGACAGTAAACATCGCATATGTTCATGAACTTTATTTACATCCGAAGCTTGATAATAACCTCGGGCAACACCAGACTGATTTGTTAACACAAAGGCGTCAAAATTGTGCTCATAAGCATTAACGATAAAGTCAACAAATCCATCAAACAACTCAACTCGGCCCACTTCACCAACATACCCGTGATTGATATTAATTATCCCATCGCGATCTAAAAAAAGGACTCTCTCCTGTCCTGAAACAATGGGAGAGCGGTAATCTGGTATCAAATTTATTCGGCATAGTTCGCTAAAACTTTGAAAATCGAGTTTATCTTCATCCCACTCTAGCTCACAACAATACTGAGATATGCTGACGACTTTTTTTATGTCGAAACAATCAAAAGAAGGCCAATAAATAAGTCCGCTAAACTTTAAACTCCGATGGTAAAAACATGTTGGATGCTGCTCATCAGAAGCTGAAGATAAAAAATTGAGATAAGTTTTTGCCCACCTCTTAAGATAGCAAAAATCAAGATAAAAACATTCTCTTGCTTTCAGATCGAATGGAGACTCAAAAGTAAAAAACCCGGTCTTAGGAGAAGCTTCACTACTTAATGACTGCAATTGTGAAAATGGCCGAAAAACTAAATCGTCATCAGCGTTACTAATATCTATTTTAGAGTCAGAAAAAAATAAAAATTCTTTCATCAAAGATGATCCCCATAGCGAACAGAGCAATTTACTTTATGGCCAGCAGTCGTAAAACGATTCATAGGCTTAATCCTTACCTGAAATTTAAAGTGCTCAAATAGAATCTCAAAAGAACTAATTTTCACTTGATCTAAATTCGCTTTAAAATCAAACGATCTACTTCCAAGTAAATAGTCTTGTGGATTCATTATTACACTTCGTGAAAACTTGTAACCTCCATCCACTCCCTTCGAGTAAAAGCAAATCGCAAGATTCATATTTAAAGAGCTAAAGCCTAATAGAGGCAAAAGACATTTGTAAAATAACTCGCTGTCCAAACGATAGAATTCATACATTTCTTTATGAATGGCATTAATGATCGGCCTGTAACTGGCCTGCACAATTTCTCGCAACTCTTGGGGTAATTGACCTGGAAGAGAAGAAAGTCCCGTTGTTTGCCAAAAGCTTTCAAAAAATTGTCGCTTTGAGATGCCCGCACCTTGGCCTTTTATACGTTGCTTGACCCAATCATTCCAATCAGATGTAAGCCCTGCAGATTCACAAATATCAACTGTCATGGTGTCAAATGAAAGGTCGACAATTTGGTCTAATCGAGATTGGGCCTGCGAAGCATTTGAAAAGGCCGAAAAATAGCGCTCTAAAAAGCTTTTAACGCCTCCACTTTTTGTATTCACATAAGCATGGTCCTTGCAAAGCTTGAGGCTAACCGGATAAAGCTCACCTTGGCCATCTTTGATCAAAATGTCAGACTCATAACTATCTGCTGACTTTTCCTGCTCACTTAACTTACCCAAAACATCGATCATTTTGATATTTTCAACAGAAAGGCAGAGCTTATCTTGTAGGTAAGTCGTGAAATCACGATAAAAAGACTCACTTAAGGCCGGAAATGAGTTCAAAATATCAGGGCGTCTAGACCTTAACCATCCCTCATACTGTGATAAGCGATTTCTGAGGGAAACATTTACCCGACTAAGGAACTCGGCTTCGACACCAGCTTGCCGCGCCAGCTTGTGAGCAAGGATAAACTCAAAAAGATTGCCCTTAAACTCATTTAAGAGCGCCTCTTCCTGAGCAGTATTGTCTTCAAAATAACTTTCTTTCATAGTATTAAATATCGTAGAAAAATTGTTTTCAAATCTTACCCCCTGTTTTAGACTGTTGCAAAGTAACTATTTGCAATTTAAGGCCATTAACCCATGCGCAATTTTCCTTCAGTGCTTGAAAAGATAGCTGACCTCAATATCAATCAGATTGAGGGGCTTTTATCTTTGGCCAACAAATTTAAAAGAAGAGAAAACTATAAATATGAACCTAGTCTTTTTTTAGGTCGTCAGCCCATCGTGGCCAACTCATTTCTAGAAAACTCTACAAGAACAAAAAACTCTTTCGCTCTCGCTATTCAGCGATTAGGTTGCACTTATTTAGACTTTAATACCGAAACCTCTAGTCTTAAAAAAGGTGAGAGCCTAGACCAAACGCTCCTTACACTCTTTGCCCAAGGTGTTGACCTATGTGTCATTAGAAGCTCTGTTTCTAAAGAACTTGAAACTTTTAAAAATAATCCACCTATCCGTATCATAAATGGTGGAGATGGAATTCATGAACACCCGACTCAGGCGCTTCTTGACCTTATGACAATAAGAGATCACGCCATGAGAAAGGAAAATTTAGAGCTTGCAGATTCAGATATTGAAGTTGATATAGACAGTTTTAAAGTGCTAAAGGGAAAGAAAATAAGCATTATCGGAGACTGCAAACATTCTCGAGTCACTCACTCATTAATTGCATTACTTCCACAATTTGGGATGCAAGTAAACTTATGCGGGCCAGAATTTTTTCATATGTCGCAAAGAGATATTGAGCACTATGCTCAAAAAAACCAAAAGATGATCACACAGACAACATCTCTTGATCAATCGCTAGAGGATACTGACTATATCTATCTCCTGCGAATTCAAAAAGAACGCCACTTGAACAAGGATATTTCTTCACCCACGGTACTTAAAACGATGCAAGATTATCATAAACTCTATGGACTCTCGCTTGAAAAGTTTGAAAAGCTTGGTCAAAAGATTCCAGTTCTCCATCCAGGTCCGGCCAATATAGGTGTAGAACTTTGCCAAAAATTAATCGATTCAAATCACTACTACGGTCACGAGCAAGTGGTTAATTCAGTATATATGAGAATGGCCATCATTACTGCTATTCTTAAAAATGGAGATAAAAACGTTGGATGCATTAATAATGTGCCCATTCGCTAAACTATCAAAGCACCTTAATAGTTACTCCATTAATTCGAGTTACCTCTTTACCATTTTTAATTCCCTAAATATTTTTTGGAGAAATCATGACAGATCCAAATACTACGAACAAAGCAAATAGTAAGCGAGAAAAGTTCTATCGACAGCTTAATCAAACTAAGGCCTATCTACATTTTCTTAATGGCCCTTCGTTTGAAGGTTACTTAAACATCCCTTCAAATCATGAACTTTTAAAAGATGGAATCTGGGGTGAAGCGGCCTTTACATCTGGAATGACTGGCTACCAAGAGACAATATCAGATCCTTCCTTTTTAGGTCAGCATATTATTTTTTCAGCTCCACACATTGGAAACTACGAATCTTCACCAAAGCAAAATCAATCCAGTCAAACTCATGCTAGCTCAATTATTGCGAAAGACTTTTCATATAACCAGTATCTATACGAAATTCATCAAGAGCAAAAAACACCACTTTTTACTTGCTTAGATACCCGCTCACTTGTTCGATTAATTACTCAAAAAAGATCTGATCACATTACAGTTATCTCAACGTCTCCCACTCCGCCTTCAGAAAAAGAATTTTCACAAGCTCAGTTAAAGTGCGAGAGGCTTGATTTGGTTTCAGTAGAAAGTGCTATTGAAGAAATCCCGGGCGAAAACCCAATCGTTCTTATCGATTATGGATGTAAACAAGCAATAATTGAGAGAATTAAAACATTCAAACGCCCTTTTGTAAGACTTCCATATAATGTAACAGCACAAGAGGTATTAAGGTACAATCCAAGGCTTATATTTTTATCCAATGGACCTGGAGACCCTAAAAAATACATCGAACAAATTGAAGTTGTGAAATCACTTCTAACTACTAATATACCAATCAGAGGGATTTGCTTAGGGCACCAACTAATCGGTATGGCATTAGGTGCACAAACATTTAAGCTCCCATTTGGCCAAAGAGGAGTTAATCACCCAGTTCTTGATCATGTAAGTGGAGAGGTTTTGATAACGAGTCAAAACCATGGCTACTCCATTGAAGAAAGTTCTTTTAATCAAATTTCTGAAGCTCTTAAAAACCCACTTAAAAAAGAAATTATCATTCAACACACTTCTATCTTTGATCAATCGATTGAAGGGATCAGTAGTCTCGACCATCACTTAAAGTCTGTTCAGTTCCACCCAGAAGCTCATCCGGGGCCTAGTGATGCAGACGTCTTTTTTTGTGAAATAGAGTCTTTCCTAGATCTCCATGAAAAACAAGAGTCTCCTTCACCAATTGAAAAAACAAAA
>SKIL01000108.1 GCA_007116425.1 Bacteriovoracaceae bacterium
CAGATGGCCAGCGAATCGTTTTAGATCGGTTACCAGAATTTTATCATCATGGAACGCGACAAGAAATTGAAGGATTTGTGCTCGATCATCGAGCTGAGGTTGGTAATTTATCTCGTGAAATTGTCATAACCTCAGAAGATGGTATTAATCTCGAATTTGGTGGACATTTAGTTTTTACACGCGAGGGAAAAGCTCGCATCGATTCTGTTGAACTCAAGCACTTAGGTCAAATGGGCGGACTTGGTAAATACCCTTTTCATTGGCATCATTCTCATGAGGCCGAGGGACAATATATTCGAAACTCAAGTGTGCACAGATCTTTTAATCGCTGTATTGTAATCCATGGAACAAATGCAGCTGAAGTCACGAATAATTTCTGTTACGACCACTTTGGGCATGGGTTCTTTTTTGAAAATGGAGATGAGGTTCGGAATGTCATGCATGGCAATCTTGGCATGGTCACTAGAAAAGTTCCTTTAGGCAGAGAGCTTTTAATCTCAGATGTTCGTTCTCCACAAGATGCTCGCTTCTCAGCTCCTTCGACTTTTTGGATAACTAATCCTTATAATGATATTCAAGGGAACGTGGCCTCAGGGTCGGCCGGCTCTGGTTTTTGGATGAGTTTTGTCAATGGACTAGATTGTTCTGGGCATCACTGTATGATAACGGATGCGTCCTCTGCAACCATGCGCCCAAATCGTATGGATACCCTGGCATTTAATAATAATATCGCACATAGTACAATCAATGGGATCACATGGGATGGAGCTCACACCGGCCCGATGCGCGGAAATCCTCGTAATCCGATGTTCGATCGAGAGTTAGAAAATGTTCATTATGCTCCCTCTCAAACACCTACTTTTCAAGGACTTGTTGCGTACAAAAATGTGAACTCTGGAATTTATACTCGCGGTGGGTTCATGCGTTTTGAAGACTGCATTCTCGCCGATAATGGTTTTTCAGCTTTTATGGCCTTTTCAACAGAGTTCCAAGACTGTCTTTTTGTAGGAGAGAGTGAAAACTTTGCTCAAAGAGATTTTGAAACACACTTGAGGTTTCGCGCGGAGGGAAAACAGAATAGAGTCGGACGTCCTTTTGTCGGCATAAGAGTTTATGATGGCCCTTTTTATATGAATCGCGTTCATTTCCATAATTTTCCAAATACGACTCGCAATTACGGTAATTGGGATTATACGCCTACTCCCTTTGTAATGATTGGAGCGGCGGCCCGTTATCAAAACGAAGTTGAGCAACTAAGCTTTACTCCGTCCCCTGTTCGACCGATTGACTTTCGCGATGAAGCACCTGCTCAAGTGAATTGGCAAGACTCTTATGGTGCCGCAATTTTGGATATCGATGGAAGTCTTTTGGGGTGGCCTGGACGAGTACTTCGCCCGGACAATCCCTTGAATCAAGATCCAAGTTGTTTTTTGGCCGAGGGCCTTAATGTGATAAGTTGTGATCATCAAATTTCTAAGCTGAGAATTGCTTTTGATATGCCAACACCGATTTCTCCTTTAAATCAGTCAAATAATTTTGTTAAATTTAATGTCGAGAGAAGTGATGGCGTACGTAAAGAGTTTGGTGCGACCCCACGAGACTCAATGAATAACAATAAAGTTTTCATGATTACGGGATACGACTATCAACTTGATGGATTTGAACTTCCTAGCAATGCTCGCTTGCGACTATTCTTTCACGCGCCTTCACGAGGAGATTTGTCACCACTGATTTCATTTAAAGGCTTAGGACACTGCCAAGTTGAAGGTTATCAAAATCGCAGTTTATCTCAGCTTAGGAGTGGCCAAGTTTCTGGACAGGTAAGCTCGGATGGAGACCTACATTTACGCATCGAGGCTCGCGGTCAAAGGGAACCTGAGGTGAATTTTGGGCCTAAGGGTTTAGAGGTATTAAACTTGCGCTGTTAAAACTGCCCCACTACAGTGGGGTTATTGCATTATCAAGGGCTTATCAGGACCCTTTTGGTGTTCTTTGCGACCAACTCTGGCGCATAATCTACTGCGATAAAGTTGGGCATCCCAAGAAAAACACCTATAATAGATCAAAATAAACTGTAAAATACATAGCTTAAATATAAACTCAACCCCACGATAGTGGGGCAGTTTGTAAGATTTATTGACTCCAAGAAATAATCTCTATATGAATTGGTGAAATCACATTTTAATGGAGTTTTTATGAATCTAAAGGTCTTACTCGCACTTGTCCTTTTTATTGTGGGCAGTTTTCAACTTGTTTCTGCTCGAACTTATGAGCTAAGAATTACAGAGGCCCAAATTGGGGAAACTGAAAAAAACTTAGCTCGGGCCGCAGAAGTTGCCGTCGACTACTTTTTACAAAATCGTCAAGAACTTACCAACCGTGCCACACTTACAGACTTTAGAGTTCTTGCTCGTGCCGTTCGCGATGGAAAGGTGACAGAGTTATTAGACTCTTTAGAATCTCCACGCTTTGTAGTAAAAGGCGATCAAGGCCAGCACAGTGAAAAAGTATATAACCATCCTATTCTCGGTTTAATTGATTTTGGCTTTTCTCTCAAGCTATCAGAGGATCGTGAAAATATGCTGCAAACGTATACCGGTCTGTATGAATCTCTTCCTGCAAAATACCGAGGCAATTTATTAAGTCCACAACGACTAAGAGCTGCCAGGACAAACCAGATAAAAGCGTCCTTGAGTATGATTGATAATATTATCCATAAATACTTTGATTTAATAATTAGTGAGCGCCCAGTCAGACCCGTGAGAAATCCGATGAGAACAGCGACAACTGAAGAGCTTGGTTATATTAGTCACCCTAGCTCGACTATTGATGATGGGGCTGCTCAATGTGCACCTGATCAGTACCACCCAAGAGGAATTGTCAAAAGAACAAGCCTGGCCATGCAGAGCGCTCTAACTTCAATTAAGTCCCAAGGGGTAAGGGGAACGTGTGTTGCCTTTGCCTATGCTGCAACGATTGAGTCTGAGAAAATATTGAGAGGTCGAGGAGCTCAAAATCTTTCTGAGCAAAACTTGTATGGATATTCTAAGATTGCACTTAATGGAATGAATCGAGAGGATGGGCTTGTTACCGCCAACGTAGCTCCGCAGCTTCGAGATTTGAATTATGGGTTTATTCGAGAAGGTCTTTGGATTTATAACCGATCTAACAATAGAACTTCGGGATTTTTTGAAAATGGAGAGTATCAAAACTCGTGTGTTGGCTATCACCAGCAATGCTCTGAGCAGTCATCTCAGGCCGTGCAAAATGCCGACGGATTTTGGATGTTACAAGGTTTGATGAATGGTCCATCGATAAGATCTTTTCGTTCTCTAGTCACAGGATCAAGTGAAGCTTCAATGCAAAGATTGATCGCCATTGATCGG
>SKIL01000028.1 GCA_007116425.1 Bacteriovoracaceae bacterium
CCTTTTCAACAACCCTTGATCCCTCGCTTTTTGATCGTGCCTCATATAACTCAACTAAAATTGGATTATCTGGGTCTAATTCTCTTAATTTATCCATTCGACCCAAAGCATGTTCTAGTTTATTCGACTTTATGAGAAATCTTATATCCCTTTCCAGTTTTTTCACCTGTTCAAATATTTTCATTTCCTCATTTTCATTTTCAAAGAGATCTGATCCCAAGTCGTACTCTTCAATATCTATGTTTTCATCCTTGCACTCCGGCAAGACCTCAACCATACCTTGAAAGCTCGCGGCATGCTTTTTATATAACCTTTTGCAGTTGTCCTTAATTTCAAAATAAAGCATGATTTTATTTGCCAACTTTTTTCTTTGACGGCCAACGACATACTCAAGCAAAAGCAATAAATTGAGATCGCGATTTTCTCCCTCTACAATCATGTCAAAAATAAACACAACAAAGTACTTAAGACTCTCCCAGTGTTGGGTATCTACAATTAAACCCTGACGTATCCCTTGAATAAAGCCTAAACAATAGGCTTGTTTAAACCCACGACCTTTTCTTACACCGTCTCTATTCAGATCAGAAAAGTCTAAAAAACTAAAAACTATCTCTATTAATTTGGGCGTTCTTTTAACGTTTTTACAGAGGGCGATATCTTCGTAATACTTTTCGAAAGAAGTCACAAGTAAGTCAATATCCCCGGCGACCATGCAAACTTTAATGAAATAGTTCAAGCTCCAATTTGAGCTGCCAACTTTTTCAAACAAACTTAATAATTCTTTTTTTGCAAGATCAAGTCTTCCCATTTTCAATAAGTTTCCAAGATGAGAGTTGACTCTTTTTTCAGCCTCTTCGAGCTGTCCTCTCTCATAAAGGTATGGCCAGATAACTTGATCGATTAAAATCTGATCACTGATTGAAAATTTTTGTTTAAGTATAAATTCGAAATATGGGTCAGAGGTTATTGTACTTTTATTTTTTAATAATACCTCTAACCAGTATAAAGCTTTATCTGCTTTACATGCGAGATTAGTGTGCTCAAATGACTGCACAAAAAGGCCAAGAACTCGAGGTATACTTTCAACCCTAAATTCCTCATATGTTGAATCGTAGAAAAAACTTATAATTTTTTTGTAAGCTTTTTCATGAAAAAGTTTTTCAACCTGTTCAGATAAATCCAAAATTAAGCCCTAGAAAAGAAGTTCGTTATTATTGTTTTTTCCAGTATTTACAATAACTATTTTACTTCATTTTCAAGGTTAGAAAGTTTGTAGCGTAATTATTTCCTCTAAAGTCTTCATCATTTAATATGCGTAAATGAAGGTCTTTATTAGTCTTAATTCCCTCAATAACCGTCTCTTTTAGTGCTCTTTTCATTCTATCAATACATTGCTCTCGATCTTTGCCATGAACAATTACTTTCGCAATCATCGAATCGTAAAAAGGAGAAACCGTATATCCGGAGTAAATAAAATCATCAACTCTCACACCAATCCCAGCTGGACGATGGTAATAGCCGATCTTCCCTGGTGAAGGGGCTTGAGTAACAGGATCTTCTGCGTTTATTCGACATTCAATCGAGTGCCCAGAAAAACTAATATCTGACTGTTTTAGTGTCAGTTTTTGCCCAGCTGCCACTTTTATTTGCTCAGCAATGAGATCAACACCCGTTCTTTGCTCTGTGACAGGATGTTCCACTTGAATCCTGGTATTCATTTCCATGAAGTAAAACTGCTTTTCATCTTGATCATATAAATATTCAACAGTCCCAACAGAGTCATAGCCCACGTATTTTGCCAAATCTACGGCCGACTGACATATTTCCTCTCGTTTTTTTTCATCTAATACAGGACAAGGAGACTCCTCAACTACTTTTTGAAATCTTCTCTGAACAGTGCAATCTCTCTCTCCCAAATGAACAACATTACCATGCCTATCTGCAAGAATTTGAACCTCAACGTGGCGCGGATTAGTGATAAACTTTTCAATAAATAAAGTATCGTCACCAAAGCCTGCTAAAGCTTCTGTTTTAAGTCTAGATATAGCCGGAATAAGGTCTTTCTCTTGATCAATCCTTTGCATCCCTCGGCCACCGCCCCCGGCCGATGCTTTTACAAGAACCGGATAACCCATCTCTCTTGCAGCACTTAAAATCTCCGACT
This sequence comes from Bacteriovoracaceae bacterium, assembly GCA_007116425.1. Classification (GTDB taxonomy): domain Bacteria; phylum Bdellovibrionota; class Bacteriovoracia; order Bacteriovoracales; family Bacteriovoracaceae; genus SKIL01. The sequence goes on from SKIL01000028.1 coordinate 2,165, forward strand.
CTGTCACATCTTTGACCTTAATAGGTTTAAGAACAGGAAGTCCCGCGCCCTCTGCAATTTCTTTAGAAATGATTTTATCACCCATTTTTTCAATGGCATTTTCATTGGGTCCAATAAATTCTAAATTCCATTTTTTGCAAAGCCTTGCAAACTCCTTATTCTCACTTAAAAATCCAAAGCCAGGATGAATAGCATCCGCCCCAGTAATTTCTGCCGCTGATAAAATTGATGGCATTGATAAATAAGATAAAGATGATTTTGGTGGACCAATGCAAACCGACTCATCGGCCAACTTGACATGAAGAGAGTTTTCATCGGCAGTAGAGTGAACACATACAGTTTCAATGCCTAGTTCTCTACATGTTCTTAAGATACGAACAGCAATCTCACCGCGATTAGCAATTAATATTTTTTTAAACTTCATGATATTTTCTTTATTCTTTAGGGACGAACTTTAAATAAAACTTGGCCAAACTCAACGTAGTTTTCGTTCTCAACACAAACTTCAACAATTTCACCGCTAACTTCAGACTCAATTTCATTCATGATTTTCATTGCTTCAACAATACACACAACATCACCCTTCGATATTTTTTGGCCTTTTTTTGCATAAGGCTCCGCTCCAGGTGAGGATGCACGATAAAAGGTTCCGACAAATGGAGATGTTACATCTACAAGACCGCTTTCACTACTGGCCTTACTTCCAGTTTTTACTTCAGAGGTCATTGTTTGGGCCGGCATCACATAGGAGGGCTGAGCAACGGCGGCTTCAGAAAAGGGTAATTCTACAGATATTTTTAAGTCTGATGTTTCATATTTAAGTTCTTTAACACCAGAGTCTTTAGCTAATTTAATTAATTTTTCAACATTTTCTAAATTCATTCTTCGCCTCGTTAGTTTTCCTTAACCCGTTCTACGTACTCTGATGACCTAGTATCAATTTTAATAAGCTCTTCTTCTTTGATAAAAAGTGGTACGTTTATTTGCAGACCAGTTTCCATAATCGCTTTTTTCATTCCACCAGTAGCTGTATCTCCCTTTAAACCTGGATCTGTTTCCTGAACACGGAGAACAACAAAGTTGGGTAGCTCAATTGAAATTGGTGCTCCCTTATAATAGAGGAGCTTTAATTTGATGGCCTCTTGAAGAAACCCTTTTTGCTCATCAATTTGATCTTCAGGAAGAGTTATAGTTTCAAATGTTAATTGATCCA
>SKIL01000286.1 GCA_007116425.1 Bacteriovoracaceae bacterium
ATACTGATCAAGAGACTGATCTTCGCTTCTTAAGATAAAGGTTGGAAGCTCATATTGACCTGAAAGCCATTCTTTGTCGGACTTTTTTATGGCCTTAAACCTTTTTTTATTCGAATTATCTAAGACATAAACTCTCAAAAGATCTAATTCATAATATTTTTTTGCTTTTTCCACATTTGATTTTAACTGAACAGGATAATCAAGCGGGCCATTTTCTTTTTGCCTAAAGCCCACACATTTTGTTTGAAGCTGACATAGTTCGCAAGTGGCCTTTCGAGACTGACAATAAGTTCTACCAAGATCCATCAAAGCTTCGTTTAAGTCTCTAAAGCTCACCTTATTTGGGAGATCATGGAGAATTTTTTGTGTTTCAAAAAGTGTCTGAATTTCTTTTTGAAGCTTTGGCCCTTTAGGAGTCTTTAGGCCATAAAATCGTGCTAAAACTCGCTCGAGGTTAGCATCGATGGCCAGCGCTCTTTGATCTCTTCCAATAGCAATCAGTGCACTGGCCGTGTAAGGGCCAATACCTTTAATTTCTAAAAGTTTCTCGCGCTCGATGGGAAACTTTCCATTAAAACGCTCTTTAATTTCAAGAGCAGCTGATCTCAAGTTTTTTGCTCGACGATAATAGCCTAGACCTTTCCATGCAATAAGCATTTCTTCATCCGAGCTCTTGGCCAATTTTTCCAAATTGGGAAATTGCTGAATAAATCGATCAAAGTGATTGAGTACTGTTGCCACAGTTGTTTGTTGCAACATAATTTCGGAAACCAATGTCGTATAAAGTGTGCGCTTTTTCCGCCAAGGTAGTTCTGAAAACTCTGAATGTGACCAGTTAATTAATTTTTCCCACATATTATTTTGAACATGTAGGAATAATCTCTGAAACCCTTTCCGTCAATTGAGAAGCGAATATCCGCTGGTCTCCAGCGCCAATTGTTTTCGCGCCAATCGAATCCAAATACGTCATAAGTTGATTATTAATTTCATCAACATCAGTGATAATGACCAAATTTTTGGCCTCAGAACGCTGAATCCAGTCAATCAAGCGAGAAGTACTATTATTTCCGCTTAATCGACAAACAGCAGAAAAACTCGCGACAGGCATCAAAGAGGTATTGAAGACCGAAAACGTAGGGCGCTGGGGACAGTCACGGGCCAGTTTCTCGACAAACATTCGACGCTTGCAAAAATCAGGCTCTCTTGAATAATCTACTCTTCTCATGCTGGTACTAATATCTACCCACACTTGATAAGGACTTGCCGCTTGGGTTGGACGAGCACCTTCTACGCCCTGTTCCCCAGGAGTCCCACAATAGAGATTAAATCCCCCAGGCCCTTCGCAATTAACTAAATTCATTCTTCCAGCATCCATTGATTGCTCCCCTCCATATGAAGGGTGATAAATTTCTTTTGGTGCTGGCGTCTCATCTACATCATCTGAGGCCGAAGCTGAAGATTCTCTGAACTCAATAAAACCGTATTGAGGATGAAAACATCCCCCTTCTCGAGGAATACAATTTTCAGGAGGCTCATCAAAAAAATCATGCCCAGCAATTTTATTTGAGAAGGTAATTGGTGTTATAAGCAAAGATGCATTATTTCTTGTCGTAGGTTCTGCTAAAAAAACGACTGTCACACTTTCTGGTGCAGACCAAGCAAGGAGTGGCAAAAACAAAAAGAAAGAACAGAATATTTTCTTGCAACCTGACCTTATCATCTAAAGATCCATTCCCTTTTGCTTAAAGTATCGAAATAAATTATTGCCCAGGTCTACGATCAAGTCTCTTCCCTCAATATCGAGATTGAGAAAGTCATGAAGATAGGCCTTTTGCCTAGGGCTTAACTTTTGGATTTTCTCACTCAAGGATAACTCCTTATTCGCATTTGCTTCACCTGCAGACTGATAAGAGATCGGTGTTGTCTTTTGTCCCATTCGAATCTGACCACGAACCTCTCTTTGGGCAGTTGAACTTTGGCCAAAATCGAGATTTTCTTCCAAAGCATCTTCTATCGACTCATCTGGAGCTGGGGCAGATGTTGGTGCTCCCGCCGCCGCAGGTGCCTCAGTTTCAATATCATCGCGATAAAACTTCACGAGTCGAATAAATCGATCTGCATAGTCCTCTTCGACAAAATCGATAATCTCATGAAGTGGAATATTGAGTTTTGAGACAATCTTGGCAATTAACTGAGGATTGAGTTCCGTCGTTTTGCGATTGAGAAAACGACTCATTGTAGATACGCCTACTTCTGTCAGCTCGGCCAAGTCTTTTTGGGATAGAGAGCCTCTAACCTGCATATATTTCCGTACGACTCCGAGAAATAGTTCAATTTTGTCTTCATTAAATTCCGCCATAACGGCCTCCTTGCAATTAGCTTCTTGCTGCAATAACCATAAGTGTCTAATTTCACGTAACACCCATGGCGAATATTGCACTGCAAGCCCTTAAATTTCTTATCGGTTTGAATTTTTTTTGCTTGATGCAATTTTATTTCTTGACGCAAGCGGTCGGGAATGCTACACTGCAAAAAGATTCTCAAATGGAATTTCATAGGGGAATCAAAAACGCAGACTCGGGGGGGTAAGCGATGAACACACTGATAAGATTCTTTAATCCATTTGCTCACGGCCATTCTCACGATGCTCTTTATGATATTGTTGAGAACGATGTGATCAAGTCTAAGGACTTCTCAGGGCTCACTCTCTCAGGTTCTCTCTTCTCTCTCTCAGTATTTAAGAACGTGACCTTCTCGAGCTGCGTTTTCTTCGGGTCTAGATTAGAAAATTGTACCTTTATAGACTGCAAGTTTATTGATTGCAGCTTCCAATTCTCAACGCTTGAGCATTGCACTTTTGAACAAACGGAATTTAGTGGATGCACATGGGATGTCACTCGTTTTAAAAGAAATCTCTTTAGGGCTTCGTTCCTAGACTATAAAACCTCTCATTTCGCGGGGAAATCAGAGGCGAGAAATGAATTCTCCAGATGTGTTCTTGAAAATGCATCTGAGGTGAATGGAAATGCCGAGCTAGAAACAGGGGAAATTGTCGAAGGTGGAAGTGTGGAATCTCTCCCCACGCTTCCACCCCTTCCAACTGAAGACAATGGAGAAACGCGGACGATCTTTATCGGGAGTCCAAAAGCAGCTTAAAAAATTTTAATAATGGCCTTTAGATCACCAGCCACTTTGCCTCAAGGAAAGATCGAAACTGGGCCGAGCAAATCTTAACTTAGAGGCAACATATCGCAACCGCACCCGGGTAGACTCTATGGAGGGCAGTTCCGGAGTATCGAACATCACTTCTTTGGGGCCTCACTTGTTGAGGCCCTATCACTTTTTACGGTTTAAATTTAAAAGAAATATCTA
>SKIL01000063.1 GCA_007116425.1 Bacteriovoracaceae bacterium
CGAAGCCTTAATAATAAAAGTCCGATTGAGCCCAAAGTCAGAAAATTGTTTAATCATGAGAGTGAGGCTGATCAGAGGAAAGAGTAAACCTATGGCGCTGTCACTTAGGCCATTAAGGGCGATGATAGTGATGAAAAACCCAATAAGTACAGAAGTCGCATTTGCAGACATCATAATCCCAATAGACTGAATTGTTTTAGACCTGAGAATTTCAATAGTCTGGGAGATGAATTGCTGAATTTTTAACATGGCGATATTCAATCTCGCTTTTACAAAAGATTATCTTTTTTTTGAGAATGGTTATTAATAAATGCTATCACTTTTTCACTATTTTGGTGAAATGGATCACTGTAGTTCAACTTTAAAACTTCGCCCCCTCTTTGGTGGATTATTTTGAGTAGCTTTTCATAATTATTAATCAGTTTTGCAATTCGACTTCTAATTTCTTCTTCTGTAAAGTAATGAAAAGCATCATCTCCTTGACCTTCGCGCTCTCTGTTACGTTGCTTTAAATTTTCAATCGATTGATCAACAGAAGCGTCAAAGTAGATAAATTTTCGCTTACAGATATTATTAAGATCCTGCTCAAATTGAGGCATAGTGTTTGCTTTTATTATCTCTGCTGTAAAAGTGTGTCCTAGTCCATCATCAGAAATAAAACTTCCGAAAGGTAAAACTTTCTTTTGAACAAAACTATCAAGAGCTAGTTCAGTAAGAACGAAACTAAAGGACATCTGTCGATAGCTTTCTGGAATTGGAGTGGATTTTAAATCATCATATTTTAAATTAATTAGTTGGGTGTAAAACTCATTGTGATCTAAAAACTTAAGCCATGGGGGATGCTGAGACATCATAAATTGTTTGGTTAGTTTTCTACGGTTCCACTGGTTATCATTAAGCTCTTTGCCAAAAAGCTTGTCGCAAAATGTTGTTTTACCCGCTCCTGGTGGTCCTATGAACTCGATATGAAGACCTTTGAGTTGTGAATTGGAGATAATTTTATAATTTAATTTCTCTCTAGTAACTTTTAAATTGAATAAAGCAAAGCCTCGCTTGACCAATCTTTTGATTGTCTGAGTTCTGGCCATCTTTACTCCCGTTGGTCATTAAGTCTTTTCATCTTGCATAAGTATTATTTGAATGTAAGAACGGCCAGGAGGGAAGTCAAGAAATAATAGAGATTAGATCTTATGGAAGTTTATTGATCGCTTCAAATAGACTATCTTGAAATGAGATAGTTGATCTATTTCCTCAATCTTGTCTTCAACTCTTCGAGGCGATCTTCAAGTTGCTTTAATACCTCTTCAATATCCTCGTCTGAGGCCTTGCGAGGTTTAGGTAGAGAGAGCTCTTGCATGGTGGAAACGATAATCCCTATAAATAAGTTGAGAATTGTAAAAGTTGCTACAATGATAAAAGGCACAAAGAATAACCAGGCATAAGGATAGGTCTCCATAATTGGGCGAACAACTCCCATAGACCAACTTTCAAGTGTCATAATTTGAAAGAGTGTATAGAGGCTTGCGCCAATGCTCCCAAACCATTCGGGAAAAGTCTCTCCAAATAAACGAGTTACAAGTACGGCCGCTGTATAAAAGAAAATGAGCATAACGGCAGCAACGCCACTTAGGCCGGGAATGGAATGAAGAAATGCAGCTACTACTATTCTTAATGAAGGCACAATTGTGAGTAGTCTTAAAACTCGTAAAACACGAAGCGTTCTGAGGACTGCCCAGGGTCCGGCACCTGGGACGAGTGCTACGGCAACGACTAAAAAATCAAATATATTCCATGGACTCCTCCAAAAGCGAGACCTGTAGGCCGTCATTTTTAAACTAAGTTCTAGAATAAAAATGAAAAGACAAATTTTATCAATCGTAACGAGAAGTAACCCGTACTTACCCATGAGTTCGCTTGAGGTCTCAAGCCCTAAAACAACTGCATTTATTAAAATGGTGATCACAATAAATGTTTGAACCGGTGCTGACTCAACCCATGTCGCTAGGTTAATACGCCAGCTTGAAATATTAGATTGAGATTTTAAGTCATTGAGTTCTTGATCCATTTTTTGTCCTTGAGGATTGCAATTTAGAAAATCAATACTACTGGGCTGATTACTTATGCTGTTTAAATTAATTTAAGTTTGATATGGCGCAGCCGGCAGGACTCGAACCTGCGACCGTCCGCTTAGAAGGCGGATGCTCTATCCAGCTGAGCTACGGCTGCATTTTTGGGATTTGGTAACTGTCTGAAAGTATGGTACAAAAAGACAAAAGTCAATAATTATGAACTTAGAGATTAAAAATCCTTCAACACTTTCAGAACTCTCAGCACTTATCGCTGAAAAAAAACCAATTCTATTGACTGGGGCCAAAACTGGTACGGTTATTCCCTACGATAAGTTAAGTGAGATCTTAAGCGATCGGGATGGAGATTTGCGTTGCGTCTCGACTCAAAATCTTCCCGCTCAAATACGACTTTGTACTGAAAGCTCGACATCTTCTAGTGCCGATGTCGAAGTCGAAGGTTCTGTTTCATGGGCCGACTTACGTCAGTTTTTGCGCTCAAAAGGCCTAGACTTAAAAGTCTCTCCAACTGAAGAGTTGGCCCAAGTCTGTGCTGGTGCTGCGACATCTTGCACGGGAGAACTCAGTTTTGCTTATGGGGCCTTTCGGGATCAAGTTGTTGAGATCGACTTTATTGACTCTGCAGGAAGGCTGCACACTCTCAGAAGCTCAGAAAACTTGAGAAATTTTTCTGTGTTGGAGGCAATCGATACCGATCTATGGGATAAATATGATCGAGATTATTCAGATTTTAAGCAGTTTAAGAATGCTCCATTTCCTCGTTATGAAAAATCAACCGATCTTATGATTGGTAGTGAAGGCCAATTCGGAGCCATTACTCGTGTACGCTTAAAGACACGTCCCATGAAAAAAAGTATTTTCTTGGGTTTATCACTCGGAAGCTCTTGGTTAAATGATATGAGTGCACATCGTGAAGTTTTTTATAAGCTTCAAGAGTTGAGAGGTGAGGTTTTAAGTGTAGAACTCATTGATACACATTCGCTTCAGCATACTGACTTTTTTTGTAAAGATGAAGATCTTCTACTTTTAGAAGTACTAGAGGAAAGCTTTGAGAAAATTTACGAATACTTTTTATCACAACTAGAGAATATCGCTCCCAATCAGATTTTTGAATTAAATGAAGGCCAGCAACGCCACTTAAGGGCCGCGGTACCTCGTTGGATACAGGAAGAAATCTCACGTCATCATGTGGTTAAGGTTGGGACGGATACTCAGTTTAGAGCAGAAAATTTTGATAGAGCAGTAGAGCTTTATCGTAAGCTTGCAAATAACCATGATATACCGATCGCTCTTTTTGGACACTTCGGAGACCTTCATCTACATTTTAACTTTCTTGTAAAAAATGAAACTCAAAAGACGTATGCCGAAAAGTTGCTCGAGTCATTTTACAGTGATGTGGCACTGTTGAAAGGTTCGCCTTTTACAGAGCATGGGATTGGTTTGTTAAAACAAAAATATCTGGATATTTTCTACGGTCAAACCCAAAAGAAGTTTCTTTCTGAACTTAAAAAGTGCTTAGATCCAGAGAATATTTTTTTCCCGTTGGGACATTTTAGTAAGGAGAATCCTTGAAAGCGAGAATTATTCGATCATCTATGCGTGAATTTGAATGCGTCCTGGTTTCAGGAGAGGATGAGAAGAAAATTGTTAAGGCCGTCGCTTTAGGAAACCTTTTAAAGCAAGATGACCTCGGTCTTGTCGTTGGAGATTATGTTATTTTAGATAAGGGTACGGCTACAGGTGAGTATATCATTACGGAAAGGTTAGAGCGTCAGAGTGAAGTTTTTAGAATTCTCATTCGTGAAAATAAACGTAAGGTTACTGCTGCAAATATTGATGTTCTTATTATCTTGATGTCTGTCTCCAGGCCTGCCTATAAGCAAGGTGTTCTCGACCGTTTCCTTGTACGCGCTTCTCAGTGGGAGATTCCGGCCGTAGTTGTTTTTAATAAAATGGATGATTACGATAAACTCAAAGAACCTCCTGACCTAAAGTTAGAAAAAGAACGCTTGGCAGATCTTGACGTTGAATGTTTTGAAATCAGTGCCCTTGATCCGCATTATGAAAGTCGTTTTTTAGAAAATGGAATCGAAGAGTTTAAGTCTTACCTTAAAAATAAAACAGGGCTTTTTGTTGGGCATTCTGGCGTTGGAAAAAGTCAGACTATTAGTGCTTTGAGTGAGGGAAAGGTTGAGTTAAAGACGAAGCAGGTCGGGAAGGGCGGCAAAGGCTCTCATACAACGACTTGGTCTGAGTTGGTGGATATGGGAGAGTTTTATTTGGTAGATTCACCTGGAATTCGCTCGTTCTCTCTCGATGATATTGATCCGGACGAGTTGATTTTATATTTTCCTGACTTGGCCAAAACAGCAGGTCATTGTGAATTTTTTGATTGCTTGCATACCGAGAATAGTAAAGGTTGTGCCTTTTGGGAGAAGTTTCCAATCGAAAGCGATAAAGGTAGACTGGTTCACTCGCGTTTAGAGAGTTACCGACGAATCCGCGAAGAGATCGGACTCATTCCTCATTGGCAGAAAAAGGTGTAAGTGCCTGATTACCTGTTGGGCTACCTTGTGCAAGCTTTGCCTATTACAATATTTTAAAACTTCAGTTCTAAGATTTGGCCTCGATTAAACCGATAAACATACTGGTTAGACTGTTTTAGGTGACAATCGAGGAGTCCATATATGACCAGTAAGGTATTAGATTTTCAAGGTAAGAGACAGCAGGCAATCGAGGAGAAGAGGCGTTCATTTGAACGGATTGTTTTTCAAAACTTCCTTGGTGCATATGCTGTGATTGACCAAGATGGAACGATCTATCCTGTGACCTTAGTTGATGTCTCCAAGACAGGTTGTCTTTTCCAAGTTCCATGGAACCCAAAGGCCGACAAAAAGTTTGCGGAAGGCACTGAAGTTGGAATGAGAATGTATTTTACCTCAGCGTCATATATTCCTGTCTCACTTGAAGTGAAATATGGAAAAGAATATGTTAATGAGCACGGTGATACCTATATGCAGTATGGCTGTGAGTTTGATCAGTCTTTTCAATCATTTGAAGCGCTTAAGCACTTCATAGAGTTTCTTTATAAGTTTGCAGAGCACTCTGTTATTGATCGGGGTGAAGTTAAGACTTACTTCTATTAATCAGTTGTAAAAATTATTTAATTCTTTTGTATGTATGCGTATTTTCAGAAATACGCATACATGCTACATATGACAACTTATGAAAGTTGCAATATGTGGCGGTGGAGTGCTCGCCTTAGAGATGGCCTCCTTTATATTAGACCAAAGAGCGCAAGCTAAAGTTTTTTCACCTGATTTAGGAGGAAAACTTCTTAAGCTTGGTGATCTCCTATCAGACTCTTCTGCGCAAGATTGGTCACAAACCTTTGATGGCCTTCTTTCGGATGTCGATTGGAAAAAAATGGTAACCCCTTGGAGTTTGCGTTTAATGCAAGAGGCTGAGGTCGCACTTTCTCAAGAGTTCATGGAAGATCTTAATCGGGCCGATCGCGAGTTGAGTTTTCAAGAATATATTGATTACTACTTTTTACCTCTCTGTGAATTGATGAAGTCTGTGACAAAGCCTTCTCGCGTAGTTCGGGCACATAAGCGTTTTTTATCTCGAAAAGAGGATATTAAAAACAAAAGTCGGCTGCATGATCTTTTCAGGCTCGTTTATGAGATTGACGCTCAAAAGGGTCTAGAAGAACAAAAGCAAATGGCCCCAGAGGCCTTTGAAAAATTTTCTCAAGAGGTTATTGATTCGCTTGGAAAAAGCTTTGAAGGTTTTGAGGATTTTGACTATGTCGTGGATGCGAGTGGGCACTATTCTCATCCTCTTTGGATGGGACCGGCCGGGACTTATGCCTTAAATGAAAAAGAAGTTGATCCTAAATCTGTTTTTTATGGAGTTCAAAGTCTCGAGGCTTTTATATCGATCGCAAAAAACTCAAATCGCGTGACGATTATTGGAAGTGGGTTGATTTCTGGTCTTGCTTTCTTGGCAGCATCAAAACTACGACCAAATCATTTGCGATTGATCACAACTGAATCTAGGCCTTTTAATGCTCTCGTTCAGTCTAAAAAATTTAAAAATCTCTCAGCGCAAGTTTTAAACGCACTTCAAAGCGCACAAGAAGATTATCAAAAAGATATTGAACAATTTGAGCAAAAGATCAAAGAGTGGAAAGAGTTAGAACCACATGTCAGGGCCAAGAAACCGCGACCCGCAGAACCATTGCCCCGATTAGAAGTTTATACCGGAACAAATATTACCTCTGTTGATAAACTCGTTGATCGGGAGGGAGTCTTTTTAACCTTGGAGTCTCCAGACTTTAGAGAGAGTAATCTTGAAGATGGTTTAAAAACAATTGATGGTGGTGTGATCTTTGTTGGTAATGGTCATAGTTATCAAGATATTTTTGATCAAACACAAAGGCCATTTCTGCCTGGTGGAGATACATCGGATATTGAACCAGGTCTATTTTCTTTGCGATTGAGCTGGGATGGGCTTGATGATATGTCAAAAATTATTCAAGAGTCATTTGATGAAATGGCAAAATATTTTTCACGTGAGTTTACAGAGTAATGAAAGTTTTGAGTTGGAATTTGCTAGTCATTTGTTTTGTTGCACTCACTGCGAGTTGCGCGACAACGGGAAGTAATGGACAAAGCTTTCAAAGACAGCGACTTGATGACTTCTATACCAGTGCTGGGGTCATGCAATACTTTTTGCCGGAGATCCCGCCTTGGGTCAGGACTTCTGTTAGTGGGCAATGTTTTCAGGAGACGACAGTACATCATTTAAGACTCGATGACGTTATGGCGAGCTTCTCCTACGATTACGATCAGGCGATTCACTTACAGTATAATTTTAATATTAGTTTTAGACAGCGTCTAAGCGAGACAGGAACTATGTCTTTGGCGGTTCGTGACTTTGAAAGACTTTTCTTTGATGTCTCAGACCAGATACAGTCGGATATTACTGTTTTTCAGGTTCCAAGGTTTCATAGAGTTCATGTGGTTTGGGTGGATCCTTTTATGAATCAGAGTGTTCAAGCCTCAGAGCTGACTCGCTTAATGAGATCTGAAAGAATGGATCTAGGCCACCCTGTGTTTATATCTCTTTGTCACCCGCGAGAAAAGCTTGAAGAATTTGTCGCCACAATGCGATTTGAACAAAATATTCGCTTATTGAGTTATGAAGCTCTTGGCCCTTATAACTCAAAGTCTGAGCAAGAATATTATCGATTTCTTGAAATTGATACTTTAATGGGCGAGCGAGAAGTCCATCTTTTTTTACCACGTAATTTTGATCGCCCAATTGAGATTCGAGGTGACGTAAGTGAACAACGCTTTTAAAAGCAATTTTTATAAGGAGTATTTATGTTTGGATTTGGTGGAGTAAAAAAATCAACCCATAAGGAAGATTTAGAGCGAGTAACGGCCGTTTTTGAAACAAGTCTTGGTAATTTTGAAGCGGAATTGTATGCAAAAGAATGCCCTGAAACAGTTTGGAATTTTGTGAACCTTGTCGAGGGAAGACAAGAAACACCTGTTAAGGAAGGGCCTTATTATGATGGACTCATTTTTCACCGTGTAATTGAAGGCTTTATGATTCAAGGTGGATGCCCTGAAGGAAGTGGACGAGGTGGTCCTGGATATAAATTTGAAGATGAATGTCGCCAAGACCTGCCACATGATAGTGATGGTATTTTTTCTATGGCGAATGCTGGACCTGGGACAAATGGCTCTCAGTTTTTCATTACACTAGGTCCAACACCCCATCTTAATGGCCGACATACGGTTTTTGGAAAGGTAACAAAAGGTCTTGATATTGTTCATCAAATTGGTAAAACCAGAACGGGCATGGCCGACAGACCTGTCGAAGATGTTGTAATGAATAAAGTTAGTATTGTAAGGTAAATAAATTATTTGCCCCACTCTCAATTTGAGTGGGGCATTGAGTGCTTTAGATGAGATCACTTGGTTCAATTTTATTAACCATCAGCTGAATATACTCGTTACCATTAAAGCGGTTAATTCCCAACGTAAAGTATGCAGTTAGGCCTTCACCATTATTTTTTTGGTGATTAAACAGCTCTTCAGGATGAAGCATTCCCCATTTCCCAATATAATTAAAGCTAATTCCTTTTAGTTTTATTTTTGGGTCAGAGGCAGAACGAAAATTCCATCTAACGTGAACATCTTTGAGGATGTCATAATTTTCAAGAATAAAATTAGTCATTCGAAAAACGGGCTTCTGGTTGCCCATTCCAAATGGCTCAAGTTTTTCAAGGTCTTTGACCAGTTTCGGGTCGATCTCTTCGGGGACAATGTCGAGGTCATAACTTTCTTGAACAGTTCTTAGGGCCAGAGGAATATTTGCAACATATTTTGTCATTGAAGTCTTAAATGACTCGAAGTTCTCTTTTGGCATAGAGAGTCCGGCAGCAGCTTTATGGCCACCAAATTTAGCAAAAAGTTCTTTATGCTCATTTAAAGCTTCAAAGATTGACATATCGCCGGCCGATCTTGCGGAGGCCTTTATTAAGTTCTTATCTTCAGCATTGGTAAAGACAATCGCTGGAACTTTAAAACTTTCGACGAGTTTGCTTGCGACAATTCCAATGACGCCTTCATGCCATTCTGGATTATAGACGATAATGATGGGAAGATCTTCGCCTTTCATTTCTTTGAGGACTTGCTCTCTGGCCTCTTCAAAAACTTGGGCCTGGATAAACTTTCTTTCTCGGTTTGCAATTTCGAGGTGATTAAAACAAAGCCGTGCATGGTCAGAGTCATCTGAGATGAGCAGCTCAAGTGCTTTCTCAGGATGATCCAATCTTCCCTTTGAATTAATCATTGGACCTATCAGAAAAGAAAGCTTCTCACTTGGAGTAAACTCAAGCTTTCTTTCCTCTGGTGGTAAAAAAGTACGAATCCCAGGAAAGCTTGTTTGTGGCATTTGCTTGAGTCCATGACGAGTCAGTTTAAGGTTCATGGGACTAAGGGGGACTAAATCACAAACAGTTCCTATGGCCACAAATTGTAATAGGGGATAGAGTGATGGGCACTCATGACCTTTCTCTAAAAGCATTTCTCTCAAGCGCACACAGACAGCGAACGCCACAGTTACACCGGCCATGAACTTTAGTTCTGACTCAGGATCTTCGTCTCGGCGGCTGGGATTGACGACAGCATAGGCCGGAGGCATTTCATCTCGGCCGTCTTTATGGTGGTCGGTAATAATAAGATCAAGGCCTTTTTCTTTGGCATGAATGGCCGCTTCATTATTTGTAATACCGCAATCGACGGTAATGAGAAGCTCAATATTTTTTTCTATTGCTTGATCTATGGCCGGTGGATGGATCCCGTAGCCTTCGATAAAGCGACTTGGCTGAACAAGTTCAACTTCAGTTTGAATGCTCTTAAAAAAGTGATACATCAACGCGCAAGAAGTTGTTCCATCGACGTCGTAGTCACCATAGATACCAATTTTTTGTTTCTTTTCAATGGCCTCTAGAATTCTTTTGCATGCTTTATCTAGGTCTTTAAGCTCTGTGAAAGCGGGAAGCTTTTTGAGATCCCAAGAGAGAAAATCTTCGACTTCTTTAGGGCCCATATCTTTAGACTGAAAAAGCCTAGCAATGACAGGGTGAAATTTCTGACTTTTGGGGGGCTGTGCCTGAGGTTGAGTTGCGTTGTTTGATCTTTCTGTGTGTGTAGTTGTCGTCATATTCATACCGTGACGATATCACGATGATTAGTTATCGACGACTAAAAGCTCCTGACTTTTACTTAAGAACGATTTGCTACCAGAGAACACAGAGACCTTTAACAAGGTCGTCTTCATGCAAGTCTTGAGCAAAATCAAAAAGTTGACGGTATTCGTCAGAGTTTTTTGCATGGACTTTATTAAAATAGTGGGAGGGAAGAAATGCTTTGCGACATTTGGTGCACCGCTCAACTTCGCGCTCTGATTCCATCAAAGCGCCACAGCAGTGACATTTTTTTATAATCGTTTGTGACGTTTTTTTTGGGACAAGTTTTTCATTCTTCATTCTAGATTCCTAAAATGTGGGTTGTGCTGGACTTGTGACTCAGCTTTATTAACTTGTCGTCAGATCGAGATCAATTTTTAGGAAAAATTTGCCCCTTGGGGAAAAAACTCTCTCCTCTAGGGGGGAAAGGGGAGAGTTTCTGTCGGTTTTATTGGATACTGCGGGGGATGCCGTTTCCAAATTGAAAGGTTTCAACATTTGTTAGAGGCCTTTGTGATTGATGTGGGGCCTGGTAACCACCTTGCGCAGGCATTCTCTCTAGTTGAGGAAAAAGGTTGTAGCGCGCGTGATCCATTTGGTTGTGATGACCACCAAACCCCTGTAGTGCTGGAGTTCTTCCTTGCTGGTAGTGTGGAAGTGATGGTGTCCCATAATAGCTTTGCAAGTTGATATCATCTAAGAACGGTGTATTTAAAAAATGTGTTCCATAGCTTGGTTGCCAGTAGCCACCAACAGAAGGCATTGGCATACTGTGCTTCATTTGTAGTTGTTGGTTCATCATGTTTTGCATAAGAAACGGAGAGTAGTCCATTCCTAGCCCCATAGGCATTCTATTTAATTGATCAATCTGCGAATATTGTTGTTGAAAATTTATTTGCGATTGAATCATTCCTTTAAAGGCCTGAATTAAGTCATCTAAGTTGATTTCACTCTCTTGATTCTTGGCGACCTTTTCAATCTTTACTACTGATTCACTTTTCTCTTCTTTGATCTCTTTTGACTCCAGTGCGAGAATTCGTTTGAGTGCATTCTCTTTTTCTTCTAGTTTTTCTTGTAATGTCTGCTCAAGGCCAGAAATTCGTTCATTTTGCCTACACTGAATATACTCAAGCTCTGAGATAATTTCTTTTTGCTCTTCTTTTTGTGCAATTGCTGTTTCTAGCTGTTGCTCGAGGGACTTCACTTCTGACTGAGCAAGCTTTAATTGCTTTAGCGCGGCCTCAACTTCATCTTCAAGAGATTGCTTTGAGATGAAAAGATCTTTGAGTTCTTGCTCAAGCGCCTTTTTTTCTTGGTTGAGGTTGTGAACGGCTTCACCTGCGAGTAATTGAAGCTCTTCTAAGCGTTCTTGTTTTTCTTTGAGTTCCTGAGCATGATCTTGTTGAAGATTGTGAATAGTTTCACCTGCGAGTAATTGGAGCTCCTCTAAGCGCTCTTGCTTTTCTTTGAGTTCTTGAGCATGATCTTGTTGAAGGTTATGAATAGTTTCACCGGCCAGAAGTTGAAGTTCTTCGATTCTCTCTTTAAGATCGGCCTTTTCTTTATTTAGGTTGTGGACAGTTTCACCGGCCAGAAGTTGAAGTTCTTCGATTCTCTCTTTAAGATCCGCCTTTTCTTTATTTAGATTGTGGACAGTTTCACCCGCTACAAGTTGGAGTTCCTCAAGTCTTTCTTGTCGTTCTTGGATTTTTGCTTTAAGGCTTTTTTCAAGCTCATTTTTATCTGCAATCAATTGGCCTCTTTCTTTATAGAGATCCGAAATTGTTTCTCCTGCAAGTACAGATAAATCTTCAAGTTTTTTGTTTAGTTGTACAATTTCAACTTGGAGATCATCGTTTTGATTAACTTCTTGCTTCAACTGACTCTCTAATTTATTAATCTGACCTAAGTAGTCTTGTCTTTGCTCTTCCATCTCTCTCGCCATTTCTCTCGCCTTCATAATAGCAGTCATTCTTGGAGCTACGGCCAGGCCAATTTTTTGCGCTGCTGAGAATTCGTTAAGACTTGCAATATTTCTCTCTGCGATAGTTTCGTCTGGTGCTGGATGCTTTGCTGTGTGTTCCCCGTTTTTGCTCACATTCCAACCATGTAGTGAAGTAAGCGTGACGACGACGGCGCTCATTAATACGACTTTGTTAGACTTCATAAAAAACTCCTCAGTTTCTCTCTTCTTTTGTATCTGCAAAACTTGCAATTGAATAAAAATGTCTAGATTTGTTCATACAAGATGTATGCCAGAAGAGTTTTTCGCGATATCAAGCTCTTAGCTTTTGAAAAAAAGCAGAAATTGTTTAAAGTTTGATCACCAATAGGAGGCCGTTTAAAATCAAGACGGTTTTGGGGTTTGAAGATTATTTGTAAAGTAAAACGGAATGCACTATGATCTTTTAAATACTTGTATCCCCTTAAGTTGAAAATGTTTACAATGGGCTTTTATGGATCAAATTGTAAGGCTCGTCCATCA
>SKIL01000074.1 GCA_007116425.1 Bacteriovoracaceae bacterium
ATACTCGCGAAATAGGCTCTTTATTTTGGAAGTTCGAATACCATTTAAAAAATTCATCAAGCTTATTTTCGAGGTCTTTGACGATTTGATCTTTTCGGTGATCATTGAGATTATACAGAAAACGTCCGGCGTCCATTTGTTTACCGTTAATAATGACGTTAACTACTCCATTTGAAGAAAGTTTCAGTGTATTATTAAAACATTTTGGGCAGTACATTGAGACCTCAGGAAAAAGAAAGTATTTAAGATAAAATTATATCATGCTTTTATATTTGCTTGATCGGGATTTATAAAAAAAAATAAAGATTATTTTTTATCTTTTTGGGACAATAGATATGTTTGAAATTTATTCTAATTAGAAAAGGTTTATTTATGATTTGTGAGCATAAATTTATAAAGCTTAATGATGGAGTTGAGCTTCATGCAGAGATCAAAGAAAAGGGCCATAAAGGTTGGTTTATCGCTGTCCACGGAATAGGGGAGCATCTTGGTCGGCATCAATATATACAGGATTTATTTGGTCACCAATTTAATATATTGCAATTTGACCTTAGGGGACATGGAAGAAGTCAGGGCGAGAAGGCCTATATTGATCGCTTTGAACAATATATTGAAGATCTCTCGGAGGTGATTGAGTTTTTAAAAGATGAGTACTCAATGCAAAACTATATTCTTTTTGGTCATAGTATGGGTGCACTGATTTGTGCTTCTTTTCTACAGTATTTCTCGTTAAAAAATCTTGGAGGAAAAAATGTAGACTTGACTAGTTTATATCCAGATAGGTGTTTTTTGAGTGCACCTCCGATTGGTTTTGGTGGCCGATTAGGAGATGCCGTAAATTTCATACCGAAAGAGTTCTTTGAATCTGTAATGACTCGTTTGCCTATCAGCCTTGAGTTACCTGGTTTTGTGAACCTAGATAATCTATCACATAAAGCAAATGTTAAAATAGACTATCTTGAGGACGAGCTTAATTGTCAGCGGTTGCATACAAAGCTTGTCTTTGAACTCGTCAGATGGTCAAAAACGGTTTTTTCTCTGCCGATTCGTCCATCCTGCCCCGTCGCATGTGCTGTTGGTGGGGATGATAGCATTGTCTCTCCAAAGAGATGCCAAGAGTATTTTCAAAATATTGAAAAGGGAGTGTCTTTTAAGTTAATTGAAGGGGCCTTTCACGAAATGCACAATGAAGTGAATAAATATAAAGGCCCTTATTTTGATTTCTTGAAAGCTTCAGTTTTGGATTAGACTTCGCCTGGCCCATCATCGTTGATAGGTGGGGCCTTTGGACCTCTTTCATATTTTGTCGATTGCTCAAGATTCATGACCTCGGCCTGAACGCTTGCAGCGAAGCATAAACTCATAAAAATCAGTGAAGCTTTAAAAATCTTTGAAAGTTTTGTATGTGTCATTTTCGCCTAATCCTTATTCTTTAAAGGCCATTTAAATCGAATGATTTTTTATACAATTCAAAGCTGCTTCGTCAAATCCCTTTTGTAAAGCTTACTCGGTAAGTGTAAGGAATTATAAAAAAGACGCAATCCCAACTACTTGAGATTGCGTAATCTTATTCTGACTCAGGACTTATAAAGCTTTCCAGGAATTGTACTCGAATCAGCGCTGGAGGGTGAGAATGATAAAACTTACTATATGTTGGGTCAGGTGTCAGTGTGCTTGCATTGTCCTTATAAAGCTTGACCAAAGCATTTATCAAGTCTCGAGCATCGGAGTGATGGGCAGCAAAAGCATCGGCTTCAAATTCAAACTTTCTCGACCACCAAGCAGAGAGTGGGGTGAGAAAGAATGTATAAATGCCTGCAACGGTACTAAAAAGGGCAAGACCTACATGGGTATTCATTGTTTCTACTCCGTGACCTGCAAAAAATGGTTCCCATTGAAGTAAAAAGCCCATTAGAGCAAAACCTAAGAAGCTCATAATTGTTCCCTTGAGGAGAAGCTTGAGAACATGCTTTCGTTTAAAGTGTCCGAGCTCGTGGGCCAAAACGGCTTCAACTTCTTTAGGTGTAAGCGTTTCAATTAGATTATCAAAGAAAACGATCCTTTTATTTTCTCCAAAGCCTGTGAAATAAGCATTTCCATGTCCACTTCTTTTTGAGGCATCCATGACAAAGAGACCATTGCTTTTAAAGCCTGTACGTTCGAGGAGTTTTAATATTCGATCTTTAACCTCCCCATCTTCAAGGGGGGAAAATTTATTAAAGAGTGGAGCAATGAGAACAGGATAGGCCCACATTAAAACAAGTTGTATAAAAGTTAAAAAGGCCCAGCCGATGATCCACCAGTATTGGGCAAAGCTTTCAACAAACCAGACTAGGGCCAGCATGATTGGAATTCCAATCACTGCTCCGAGAATGAGTCCCTTCATGGTGTCACTTACAAATAAACCTGGTGTGGTCTTGTTAAATCCAAACTTTTCTTCAATGACAAATGTACTGTAAATACTTTGTGGTAGTGAAAGTAAAGTTACGATAAGGCCAAGGAAAATAAAAAAGAGCGCAGCTTGAGAGTAAACACCATTAGTGAATTGAGCCGCGAGAGTATCAATTGCTCCCAGTCCACCACCTAGGGTAAGTACAAGCAAAATGATAATGTCATAGAATTGAAAATATTTACCTGAGTTTATTTTATCAACTGAGTAAGCAGCGGCTTTTTTATGGTCAGCGAGTTCAATTTTATCGCTAAATTTTTTTGGAACTTCATTTTGATTTTTGATGATAAAGTTTTTATTTCTTGCATCTAGCCAAGCTTCAAGTAAGGCCTTGGTACACAAAAAGAGTAAAAAGACTTTAGTTACCATCTCTATTTCAGTCATATGCGTAAAACCCTGTTTTTTGTTTATCTTCTCAAGATTGTTCGGACAAGGTAGCATAGCCCTTCATTCATCGTTTTAAAAGGGAGAACGCGTGCAGATTCAGCAGATTTATACTTTTAGTCATTTAAGAAATTTCTCCTACCTTTTAATCAACTCGACGCAAGAAGCGCTTTGTATTGATCCTTTTGATGCAGATCAAATAATTTCCCTGATCGAAAGTGAGGGACTTACTCTTAAGGCGATCATTAATACTCACGAGCATTTTGATCATTACTGTGGAAATGCCGGGCTTATTTCTGAGTTTAATTGTGAGGTGTGGGCGCACGAGAATGCGAAGGGAAAAATTCCTGGTGTAACGAGGTATTTAAAGGCCTCAGAAGAGATTAATTTTGGTGAGAATAGCTATTTAAAGGTTATGGATACTCCAGGTCATACTTTTGCCCACTTATGTCTCTTGGCCGTTAAAGAACAGCGTCCATACGCGGTTTTTACTGGAGACACTTTATTTAATGCTGGCGTCGGGAACTGCCATAA
>SKIL01000359.1 GCA_007116425.1 Bacteriovoracaceae bacterium
ATTTTGATATCAGTTTAGATTTCTACTCTCTCGATCATGTAGATACTCAGCTTGGAGGAAGCTTTGCCTATCGCTATCATTGGCAACAAAATCATATTGCAGTCGGGTATAATAAACGTTATTTGCAAAGCTCATTTGTGACCGATCGCTTTGACTCTGAAGAGACGGCCTTCAGTTCTTTTACTCGACTGATCGATCTGGGGCGAAACAAAACGTTATCACCTGAAATTATTTTAGCGCGTACTCGAGAGTCTGATTTTCTTTCTCGAAGGGTGACTCAAAGGGCCTCCTTTGGGCTAAACTATCGGCGCTATTCCTTGCGCGAGACAAACTTTTGGCAGGAAACTCGCCTAGGTTTTAGGCTGAGTAAAATAGATGTGGAAGACTTTGATAATCACTGGGGCAAGCGTGCCTCTTTGATGCAAACTATGCGTCTTGGGCGCAACTATCGCGCTTTTTTTCGAACAAATTATGCTCGTCTAAGTACGTCTTCACTTGAAAGTGGAGTCTTAAAAGGTGGGGGACACGAATCGGCCGGAGATCAGATCGATTTTACTTTTTATGGGCTGCGCTTTGGTGACCTTTTTGGCCATGAGATCTGGACCACTCGTTTACAATTGAGTGCCAATCTTTTTCGTCCCTATAGTGCTGGTGGTGGGATGATTCCCTTTTATCTCAAAGAAGTTGATCTTGTTTTAGGTGTGGATGCCGCTTATTCTGACTTTGCTTTTGTTCCCGGTGCGGGAGACTTTGGGCGCGGGCGATTTTATACCAATCGCTTATTGACTTCACAGCATGCAGGCCTTAGCTTCAATGCAACTCTCTTTTATAATGTTCCCACAATTATGGACTTTCTTTATGTGAGAGTGATGGAACCGGGAACTCAGAGCGTGGTCAATCAGGAGTGGATTTTCACTTTGCAGGCTCCGCTATTTTAGCTGAGCTCATAAAGGAAGGTTAGTGATGACAAAGTTTCTTCATGAGATCGACTCGAGTAAGCTTAAGCAAGTTGAAGGAAAAAATGTATATTGGTTTAAAGGCGATGGTACTGAGCTTTATATTGTCGCTAAAGATCATCAGATTGAACGCTTCAATATCGTGAGCCATGACGTATCCATTCGAGTCGGCCCTTGTGGAACAGGTCAAGTTGAAAGAATTGACAATTATCAATTCACTGAAAATGAGTCGGGTATGAATACACTCAAACCTAAGGTGTCGAGTCTTTTAAAAAGTGAGAGAGAGATATCTTCTGAAGACAAAGAAATTGCCCTTAATATTATTCACCGTTGCCTAGGTCTAAAAGAGTCGCTTAAGTCTGCGTTAATTGAATATTTTAGTGATTAGGCCCGTGGATACCTTATCTTTTTTACACGGCCTGAATCCATTTTTCCTCTGGTCATGATAAATCAGATCGATAAAGAAAGAATTTTTCTTTATTTATGAAGGGGGATTTAAGTGAAGAAATTAACCGCAATAGCTTCTCTAAGCTTATTGATGATGAGCTCTGCTGTTTTTGCCAGTGCTAATCACAAAGTCATCTACGGGACAGACAGCCGTCAAGAAGTTGCTGATTACCACGATGTACGATTTCAAGTTTTTGCTCAATCAGTTGCCGCTATGGTTTCAAGTGGTAGTTTAGAAAAAGAGACTCGCCCTGGAGCTAGAGGAAGTGTGTTTACTTTCGATGACACTGTAACACTGGCCGATACCATGAAAGCTTGCCAACACGAAAGATTTGCTGAGCAGCCCTCCCTTGCTAGCTGTACAGGGTTTCTCGTGGGTGAAGATACACTCGTTACTGCTGGTCACTGTGTTGAGAGCATGGCCGATTGTCGTGGAAATAAGTGGGTATTTGGCTTTAAAGATGGTGTA
Source organism: Bacteriovoracaceae bacterium (assembly GCA_007116425.1). GTDB lineage: Bacteria > Bdellovibrionota > Bacteriovoracia > Bacteriovoracales > Bacteriovoracaceae > SKIL01. Next base: position 1,873 of record SKIL01000359.1, read on the forward strand.
ACGAGTTTTTCTGAAGATGATGTTTATAGATGTGTTGGGATTGAAGGTCAGGCCAATGCGCTTGGAATTTTCTCTCAAAGAGATTATGCGGTTTTAAAATTAGACCGAAAAGTTAAGGACCGAAAGCCACTTAAGTATCGTACGAGAGGAAGAATTAGTCTTGGTGAGGAGCTGGTTGTGATCGGGCATCCTTCAGGACTTCCGATGAAAATTGCCGATAACGCTCAGGCGAGAAGAAACCGAATTAATTTTTTCTACGCCAATACTGACACCTACGGTGGAAACTCAGGTTCTCCAGTGTTTAACCGCAGAAATGGGCAAGTTGAGGGAATTTTAATTCGCTCACGTGCTGGGTCTGATTACGAGCGAAGAGGAAGCTGTTATGTCTCTCGCTATGTCGACTACTCAAGTGCGCGAGAAATGATCCATAGAATTACTCGAGTTCCTGAAATTCAGTAAAAAATTACAGTCTTACATAAAGATTACAAAATCGGCCACCAAACTTAGGGTGGCCTTTTTTTGTGCTATAAAAGCTTCGGATCTTTCAGTATTGAGAGCTTAATTTGGGACGTTCTGTTTAGCGCTGACCTCTGATCGAGTTTCGCTCGGAGGTGGCGTCACACCTTGATTGATATTGTACATATTAAATTGAATATTCTTTTGGCGAAAATACTTGGCGAGCTCTGATCGCATATGTGCGCGCATGGCCCAAGCGGTTGTCGGTCCATCCGTCCAAGAGGCAAGCCAGCAGCGAATCGAATCTTTCTCTAGCCCCATCACCCAAAAAGATGGCTCTTCAACGTCGAGGTAATGCTCACAAGATTTGGCGACCTTTTTGGCAACTTCTTCAATTTCTTCTAAATTAGAGTCGGCCGAAACGTGAAATTCAATCCAGGCCCAGAGGTGGTGATCGTTAAGTGAGTAATTGATGATTTCTTTGGAGAGCATCTGGCTATTGGGAATGACCAGCCTTCTCCAGTCCCAGATATTGATCACCGAGTGGGTAAGCTTGATATCTTCAATCACACCGTAATAGTCATTAATCAAAACGGTGTCTCCAATTCGGATAGGTTGAGCAAATGAGATCACCAAACCAGAGATAATATTTTCGATAAACGGTCTCGCCGCGATCCCAATTAAAACCGAAATCGAACCGATAACGAGGGAGACGTGAATCGCCGGTACACGAGTTAAGTAAGGAATGATCACGACGGAGAGCCAGGCCACACCGAAGACGATGGGAAGAAATTTTTGTAAAAAACTAAAGCGTGTCTCAATACTTTCTTGACCAATTTTTCGCTGTTGTTTTTCAGGCTCATCGAGAGGGGTTTCGGTATCGACGGGAGCATCGAGGTGTTTTCGCTTGAGACCTATAAGGCGTTTTTGCCGTAAACGATCGATGCGAAAACTTGCAAAAGCATAGATGGCAAGGCTGATTAGCGAGACCGAAATAATATAAAAAGCGTGAAAATTAAAAAAAGCATCAAGAGAAAGATTCATATATACCACCCAATTTCAGTCTATTATGCCCTTTAATGATCGGCTTTACCATATTTGATCGAAATTAGGCCGAGTAAATCGGTTTTTTCCTTTTAATCTGTTTCTATAGAACGTAGTATTAGATTGAAGCGAATAAATAAGCTTCATTTTGCTCTTTGGAATTTTCGGTTTTTATTGGTTGATCTTGCTACCACTCATAAATCTATTTCTACCATCATCAATATTTTCACTATAACGACTGTCTCTTCCCATTGTGCTGAATGCGGAGGGGTTTTTTAACGGAGGTTTATTATGACCATTGAATTAGGCGACACTATTACATTAAATTGCAAAGGAACTCTTGAGTCTGGACAAGTTGTGACGGACTCTGCTCAAGACGGACCCATCACTTTTAAAGTGGGAGAGTTTGATCTGATTAACGGACTTAACGAAGTTGTCGTTGGGATGACTGAAGGTGACTCGAAAGAAGTGACTTTTTCTCCTGAGCAAGCGTTTGGTGAGTACGATGAGAGCAAGCTCGTTGGTTATCCGGTTGAGCAGCTTCCAGGTGAGACTGCAGTTGGAACGCGTTTTAAGGACGATCAAACTGACAATATTTGGATCGTTCGCGAGATTCGCGAGTCTGAAGGTCTTGCCGTTCTTGATGGAAATCATATTTTGGCCGGCCAAAACTTGGTTTTCCATATCAACGTCTTAAAGGTTGAGAAGGCCGCTTAAGAGTTTTTGACGTTTTATCAGTAAGTTACAAACGGCCCCTTAAGTTAAGTTTAAGGGGCCTTTTTTTTGACCAAAATTTCTAGGAGTCCATAAGCTTTTTTGATAATATTTACCTGTCTGGCACTGATTTTTTTCCGGAGTGTAAAAGAGGGTCAAAGATCATTTTTGGTTTTTTTAGTGTGTCAGATAAGTTTCTCAATGGCCTTCTCACAATTCTTTTCATGAAATCCCCATTAATTTTCTTAATATTTCTTCTCTCAATGGTGAGAGATTTTTCTCTAGATAGGAGTACCCTCGATGAATAGTAAATTGTACATTGGAAACCTCTCGTTTAACGTAAAGGAAGAAGAGCTTTCGGCCCTTTTTGCTGACTTTGGAGAGGTGAAGTCTGCTCGAATCATCACTGATCGCGAGTCGGGGAGAAGCCGTGGTTTCGCTTTTGTTGAGATGGGTGAGCCAGATCAAGCTCAAGCTGCTCTTGATGCGCTTAACGGTCAAGATTTTTCGGGAAGAGCTCTTCGAGTTAGTGAAGCGAAAGAAAGAGAAGAGCGACCTCGCGGTGGAAGACCTCCACGTCAGGGCGGTAATTTCTAATTAGCGATTTGATTTTTAAGTTCTTCGATTTTTCGAAAATAAACTTCGGGGCCGACTGCCTGGTAAGGTGAGGCCCCGATAAATAATCGCGGCAAGATGACATCGACTTCAAGTCTTTGAAGCGCGTCTAATTGTTCGAGTGTGGCCTTAGTTCTAAGTTTCCACTCACCGTTGTGAATTAAAAGACCTTCGTCTGGAAATATGACGGCGCGATCGTTTTGTTTGTAAAGATAAGGCCAGTACCCATCACCAACTTTCATATAAAGCAGATCTTTATCGTGAAAATCTTTGCCAAAAATTTCAAAGCGAATTTGCGGATCGTAACTAAAAGGATCGCCGTTAGGAGGAAGAACTGCCGAGCAACCAAAAGTTGTAAAAAACTTTTTGCCTTGTGGAGTCAGCTGATCCATCCGCGTAAAGAGTTGTTTGTAGACTCCACCTTTACTCATTAAAAATGTCGGATTGATGGGAAGCCGATCGAGACCGAAGATGAGATAATTGCCAAACGGTCGCACCACAAAATAACAGGCCTTATGCCCGCTTTCAGATGCTTCCGCTCCAAAGAAGTGAATATTTAAGTTCTTTAAAACACTCAAGTCCATTGCCTGACTATAGCACGCCAGATAGACTAGGGGAAACTTTTAAACGGAGCTGACTCAAAGTGCGCATTCTCACTTTTGCTTTATTTTTTCTTTTCACTGCATGTTCTTCAATTCAATTTGATCGCTCGGCCGTTCCTTCTATGCCTTTGCTCGGTCAATCCAGTCCGCAAGGATACGACAGTTATTTAACGGGTTTTGAGTATCCATTTGAAGTCAAATATTTTGGCGTTGAGTTTATGGGAGAGTATTTGCCAATGGCGTTTATGGATATCTCTCCAGACGAGGGCAAGCAAACGCGTTCAACCGTTGTCTTATTTCATGGCAAAAATTTTAATGGGGCCTATTGGGAGCGAACCGCCAAGGATCTTTTGAAGAGAGGTCATCGCGTGATCATTCCCGACCAGATCGGCTTCGGAAAATCGGCCAAGCCTTTAGACTATCAATATTCATTTCATGCTCTGGCCGACAATACGCGAAGACTTCTCGACTCTTTAGAAGTTGAAGAGGTTGCGTTGGTTGGCCATTCGATGGGTGGGATGGTTGCCACGCGTTTTGCTTTGATGTTTCCCGAGCGAGTGGAGCTTTTAGCGATGGTCAATCCGATTGGACTTGAGGACTGGAAGCGAAAAGTGGCCTATACGCCACTCGATGCGCGCATTGAGGCGGCCTTGAAAAAAGATCGCGACTCGATTGTCGAGTATCAGCGGGTACATTATTACGATGGAAACTGGAGTGAAGAGTTTGAATCGTATGCCAGGCATTTAATTGGCTGGACAGAGGGGCGCGATCGCGAGCATATGGCCTTGATCGATGCTTTGACGGTGGAGATGGTTTTTACTCAGCCAGTTTTATATGAATTTGATCTGATTTTGGCCCCGACTCTTTTGATTCTTGGAACTCGCGACCGCACGGCCTTGGGCAGAGCGAATGCGCCGGAGCAGATCGCGCGCAATTTGGGGCGCTACGACCGGCTGGGGGTGCGCACGTGTAATCGCATTGCGCGCTGTCGTTTGATCGAGTTTGATAATATCGGGCACATGCCTCAGGTTGAGGATTATCGGCGTTATATCAGTGCTTTGAGTGCCTTTTTGAATTACGAGCTTTAAGACTCCATAAACTCATTGTGAAAGATTTATACGCTTTATATTTAAGCGTTGCGCGCTGCGTCTTTTTTCTGTATTTTCTCTCCACATTTATAAAAAAGGAGAACCCCCGTGAAAAAAGTTATTTCTCACACAACTTCGGCCCTCGCGCTTTTGGCAACATTGAGTTTTGCCCAAGTAAGTGCCAATACCAACACACTTGAGTTGAACCAATTGAAAAACTCATCGGCACAAGAAGAAATGATAGCGGCGAAGAAGAGCACTTTGGCAAGTGAGCTTGAGTTTTTAGAGACTCTTGTGATCGACAAGTTGACAGATCTAGATAATGCTTCAGTCGAACTTGATGATCTCTTGAATCTTCTGTCAATAGGTGATTACCCTATGGTTAATGAGGAGACTCTCATTTTTATTGAAGAGAGTTTAGAAAATATTGCATTAGAAGAGGCTTCTCTTGTTCAAAATCTGATTCGCCAGGCAGCAATTGATGCTAAAACGAGTGATGATTCAGAGAGTATCGAGAGGTTGAAGTTGCAAATTGAAGAGATTCGATATCAATATGAGAACCTCTCGAGGAGAATTGGTTTAGTTCATTCGTTAATATTGGTTGTCGAGTTGCAAATTGGGATGAGTGATTTTAGAGATGATCTTGATCTGGTAAGAGAAAAGTTTGAATCTAGCTCATCTAGATAGGCCGATTGTTCCCACGAAGTTAAAAAAGGAGATTTCGATGAAAAAGTCCATTTCTCGCACGGCCATGATCGTGGCCCTTTTGGCTTCGCTGGGCCCTTTCAGTATGATTGCCAACGCCAGCAGCAAGGCGTTCGAGTTGAATCAGCTGAAAAATTCATCGGCAGATGAGAAAATGATGGCAGACAAGAAGAGTACTTTGGCCAGTGAGCTGGAGCTTTTGGAAGCTCGTTTTCTCGATAAGTTGATCGACCTAGATATTGCTTCATTCAGATTTGATAAAGTTTTAGAGCTTCTTGCGACTGGAAATTATCCCTTGATAAGCGATGAGGACGTCTTGGCCCTTAAAGAGATTTTCGAAGAGATGGAAACCCAAAATGTGGCGAGAATTCAAGCTTTGATTGGTCAGGTCGATGTGGATTTGAGCGGAAATTCAGAGTTAGATGGTCTCGAGCAATTGAAGCTAGCGCTTGACGAGATTCGAGATGAAATCAACCAACTCTCTGAGGATATTCTTTCGGCGTATACCTATGCCTCGATTATGAAGGTTGTTATTATGATGGCCGACACTCATCAGGATTCTGATATCTTAAGGTTCGAGCTTGAGCGGTTAATTGAAGGTATTGATTCTATTCGATAGGATCAATTGGGCCTGAGCTCGATTCTGATTTAAGTCAGTTTTTTTTATGTTCTTTTTCGAGCGCTTCCATGGCGCTTGATTTCCCTAAAGTTAGGTGTTAGTTAAAGGCAAATTTTTTAACCAAGGAATTTGTAATGAAACTGACTCTTGCCATGCTTTTATTTTTCTCATTTGTTCCAGGCGCCTATGCATCTGCATATTGTAATGCTGGTGCCGGTTGTTGGGTTCACTGTCTAGAGGAAACCAGCTGCTCTGCCGCGATAGCTCGAGACGGCCGCTGTTGTACTCAGTGCGGTGATTCAGATTTGGACTTTGACTATTTTCTCATGTGTTTGGACGGAGTTGGTGACTATTCTCCTCGTCGTGGTGGGAGCAATGGGGGAGATGTTCAGGACCCTGACCCAAGTCAGCCGACTCAGCCAGGAAATGATATCTATGATGAGTGTGTGAGTGATTGTATTGATGATGGATTCACTGACGAGTACTGCGCTTGGGCCTGTGAGCACTTGCTCGACTAGGGCCTGGCCGACTTTATGAGCTTTTGACGAGTGAGAGCTTTAGATTCAAACTGCCGCTTGCGCTTGATCTATGGCCCCAACTCGTCAACTCGAGCTTTCTTTTCTTGTGCTATAAGAAGCTATTAACATAAAGATGCAAGCGCCTCGAACGCCTTCGCCTCTCTTCGACTTCTGGCGGTTGATGGTCCTTTACTCTTTCGTAAATCGCTCTCACTCTCTCATCACTTGAGGGATGGCGACTTAAAAAGTTCGCCGAGCTTTGCATTCTTAATAAAATTGTTTGCAAGGCCTGAGGGTCATAACCTGCTAATTTTAAAATTTCCAAGGCCCTTGCATCGGCTTCCATTTCCTGGCCTCGATCAAAGCTTGCATTCACCACGGCCTCTACACCTTTGGCCCCCCACTCAAAAAGTTCTGCCGGTACGTCATCTTCAAACTCTCTTTTAGCGGCTTCCGCCAGTAGGCCGAGGGCCAGACCTGTTCTCTTTTGCTTTTGTATAATACTTTCGGCATGCTTTAATTCAACGTGAGCAATTTCATGGGCCATAACCGCTGCCAGCTCCTCCTCATTTCTGACTTGTCTGAGCATCCCTTCAGTTATAAAAATAAAACCTCCCGGCGCAGACATCGCAGCAGGAGAACTTCCTTCGACTACAGCAAATTTATAACCTTTAAAAGTGTGGGGTCTATCAGAGTGCAGAACCAGGTAGTGTCCAAGAGCATTGATATAAGTTTGCATCTCCATACTTGTCACCAGATTGTTCTCTGTCAGTACCTGTGCGGCGATTGAGCGCCCAAGATAGTATTCTTGGCGAGGGGTCATATCTGCACCGGCCTTAACAAGTTGTTCATTCCCTGTGAGTTCGCCCACTCTTACCATGGCATCGTTAAAAGTACTGCAACTTAAAAATAAGATCGGTGTCACTAAGATGATTAAAATGTATTTCATTGTGCAAACTCCTGTAATTTTCTGCTTTTGAGCCTTCCTTGTTCAACGAACTGTTGTATCAACCGAGGAGAAGCTTCAAATCTCTCCATGATGTCGACCTGCTCATAATTTAATTGTCTATTTTCACTCCTGTACATTTCTTCAAACTCGGGACTAAATCCTCTTCCGGCAGCAACCGCTTCGTCTCTGTAGGAATCTCTCGCCACGGCCTCGCCTCTGCCAATGTCCTTAAGGATGTCGTCCTCGCTCCCAAAAACCGACTTGTGTAGCCATCCTCTTGTTGTTCCGATTTGTATAAAGTACCAGTCCGCATCTCTTCTTAAGGCCTTGGCCTGATCTCCATAGTGGGCAGCGCCAACCCCCCGGGCCAAATTGCTCGGGCGATCTCTCATTACTGCCCGATCTTGCCCCACGGTCAATGTGGCCGCCGAGACGACATCGATAATTGAGAACAAACTTAATAAAAAAAAGAAAATCATCTTATTTCGTATCATAAATCCACACTCCATTTTTCCAATATTTTCCAGGTCCTTCTTTTAAGAGTCTTTCACAACGTTTTGCCATGACGTTTGCAGTGGGAAAGGAGGCCTTAATAAAAGACTTCTTGGCCTCTTCCCATTTTCCTGCATAATAATTTTTTAAAGCTATTGAATAGTCATCAAGCGCTTGTCTTTCAAGCTTGGGAATATGACTGTAAATTCGAGTGGAGACACTCTTTCCTTTGACAATAACACAGTCAATTTCGAAAAGTTTCTCTTTTAGGTCATCTCGACATTGATGATAGCAATCTTCTGAAACGAGAAGATAGAGGTCGTAGTTGTCGCAAAGGCTTTCAAGACGAGCGGCCAAATTGACATTATCTCCTATGGCCGTAAAGTTGTGTCGCTTTTTGGCACCTAAATTTCCAACAGTCGCATCAGCAGTATGTAGTCCGACTCTTGCCGCCAGATCGACATGAATATTAAAGTCTGCATTAACTCTTTGATTAAACTCTTTAACTGTATCGGAGTATTTTAGTGCTGCTTCTAGGGCCTTGGAGGGATGGTCTTTCTGATTGAGAGGTGCGCCCCATATGGCCATGACCGCATCTCCTATAAATTTATCTACATAACCCCGTTCAGAGATGATGAGATCTACAATATCATCCAAATAGCCATTTAAAACTTTGACGAGATCATCTGGGGCCAACTTTTCAGATAGGGAGGTAAAACCAACGAGATCACTAAAAAGGATACTGATATTTTTGACTTCTCCATATCGGTTGACCGAAACCTCTCCATTTTTAATCAGTTGAACCATTTCAGGTGACATCGTATTTTCTAAGCTCTTAGCAAAACGTAATCGCTCTTTCCATTGATTGTGAAAAATCCAAGCGATCTGTCCTCCTCCTGCAATTAATCCAGAAGAGATGAGAGTTAAGGGATTGAACCAATAAGAAGAAATCCAGAAAAAGAAACTCAAGAGTAGGGGGATGAAAATGACAAAGCTCGACAGAGATGTAATGGCCATAAAAGGACGATTGAACTGAGTGGGTAACCAAACAACGATAAGGATAAAAAGCAGTAAGATAAAGATCAAACTTCTATATGAAATTTCCTTTAATCCTTGATTTTGAAAACGGTTTTCAATTGAAGTGGTATGTAAAATAAGTCCGGGAGCTTGTGGGTCTAAAGGAGTTGGTTTGAGGTCGTGAAGACCGGGGGCCGAATAACCGACAATCCAAACTCGATCCTTTAAGCGGGCCACTTCTTCCGGAATAGCCTCTCCCTCTTGTAGACTTCTAAAGGCGATGAGTAAGTTGTAAAAGGAGGTATAGGGAATCGCCTCTGGTTCGTAAAAATGCAAAAAAGGTCTTGAGTGGTCAGGTACTTTTTCAAAATATTGGTAAACACTTTGACCTAGAGAGGGGATATCTCCTTTGGCCCCTGGGAGTGAATCTGGAATTTTTCTAAAGATTCCATCATCTTCATTTTTGACGTGCACGCCTCCATAGAGACTTCGAGACTTCAGTTTTGGGACGGGGTCGTTTACGCTGCCTTTTTGGCTGGCACCAGGAAAAAAAATGGGAAGCCCAGAGCTTTCCAGCATTTCTGAAAACACTTGGTCATCTCGTCTTCCTCGAGATGAGGTCTCGGTGAAGAGTATATCGTAGACGACCGCCCGAGCGCCGACCTCTTTGGCCAAGTACGCAACCACTCCATAGATTTCTCTGGGGAAGGGAAATGTAAGTCCTTCATTGTCGGCCATCCGATCCAATGTTTTTTGATCAACTAGTATCATGGCGGTATTTTCTGAGGACTCAAGGGCGGTTAATTTTTGGAAGCTGTCATAGATACTCCAGCCAGAGCGCCTGATAAAGTCTTGTGGCAGAAGTGCTGCCAGCACTCCCATAGCAATAAAGGCCATGGAAATGATTCTATTTCTATGAGTCACGCTCACTCCATTAAATTATTCTTGCACTCTAAATATATATTAGTTTAATTGGCTTGGGCGATGTTGGGAACCGGAGAGCTTTTTGCTGCTATTTGGAGGAATTTTGGTGATTTTTGGCGATCTGTTGCTCAGGTGAATGAGAGCTTTAGATTCATACATTTCTGTGCTATATTGCCGAGTACGTTTGATCTTTGGGTCAATCTCGTCATTAGTCCCATGGGGGTGCCATGGTTTCGACGGGGTGGACGGAGATATTAACGGGCATGCCTGGGTTGATCGCCCGGCCCAGTAAAAAGGCGATCAAAACATAGTTGCAGATTCTTATGAACCTGCTGCCGTAGCTGCTTAATTAGCAATCCTACGCATGAGGGGTTAGCATCCGAGAAACAGAAGCTAACAAAGCTGATTCATCGTTGCAGTCAAACTAACGGTCGAGGCCGTCGGGTCTCCTCGTAAAAAACTCACCGAGGTTTGCCGCGGGCACGAAAGCGGACAGCCCTGTTCTCAGGCGATAAACGAGAACTAAGCATGTAGGCCGAGTATTGATGCCATTCCGGACGTGGGTTCGATTCCCACCACCTCCACCATCGGCTCACGATGGTGGAGCACACCTTCGACTCTACACACTTCAAGTGTGAAGAAAGCGAAGTTTTCAAATATGAACTTTTAAGAGTTAAACATATATTTTATCTAACAG
>SKIL01000259.1 GCA_007116425.1 Bacteriovoracaceae bacterium
GAACATCAATCTTTAACTCAGGGTTTTTCACATCAACTTTCCAAAGCGAAAACTCTTTCAGAAGCCTTCCCCCAACCTCTCGAGAAAAACTCATACTCGGCATTTTAAAATTTTTATCAACTCTATGGGTATTAACTTTAAAAGTTACAGACTTATTTTTATACTCAGATACCAAGTCAACAATCTTATCAAAAACAGACAGTACCGTTTGATCTTCACTCCATGAGTCCAGCCTCATCAACTTATAAGCAGGCACAATTGAATGAATCCCTGGGATATGTAGGAGCGAATCAAACAAGGGAAGATCAAATTTAACCAAAGGCCCAACAAACTCGCAGAGAATTCTTTGATTTTGATTTACAAGATTAAATTTCCCTCTATAAATTGCCTTAATTTTTTTTCGAACACTCTCCTGTAGATATTTAAAATAGACGGGTCTATTTTTGCCCTTTAGCCATAATTCATCGACATTTATTATTACTTCCGAAAAAAAATTATCTATCGTGCTCACATCAACCTTCTAGGATAAAAAAGAGAGATCACTCACAACCTCTTTTAAACAAATGTAAAATTTCTCGATATCGGCTTCAGACGAATTATGATTAAGAGAAACTCTAATTAAGTTTCTTTCAAACTTTTTTGAAATACCTAGTGCCTTTAAGATTACAAGTCCTTTTTGGCTTTTTGCAGAACAAGCAGACCCAGAAGAAACAAAAATTTCATGTTCTCCTAGATGGCGCATAATAACATCACTTGGAATACCGGGTATTAAAAAGGAATTAATATAAGGAGATGTTTGAAGCTTATCAAAAGGGTACCGAATACTACTCCCTAGATTCTCTTTTAGAGACTTATTCAGCCGACTTGAAAGACCTGAGACCGAATTATAAGAAGAGAGAAAATTCTCTTGATTGACAAGCATAACCTTTTCGAGCGTTTCCACCAAAGCAGACGACACCGTTGAAGATCTCATCCCTCCTTGATGCCCTCCTCCCAAAAGAAGCGGCTCAACTTTTGCCACTTTTTTTAAGACAAGACCTGCAACACCCTTGGGTGCACCAAACTTATGCCCAGAAAAAGCATATGAATCGATATATTGAGACAAATCTCCTAACTCAGATCGTGTTTTAAAAATTGCCTGAACTCCGTCAACATGAATATGTATTTTTGGATTTATCGACTTTATTTTTTTTGCAATAGAGACAATATCAATCTGTTCACCTGAGACTGAATTAACCTCGGTCAAACATACAAGACCACAAAACTTTAAATCAATCTCCTTTTTCTTAAGGAAGTCCGTATTGATAAAAGATTTACTAACATTATCAAGGGCCCGTGCAGAGCCTTTCAAAAACCTAGAGTGAGGAGCAACTAAGCTTGGATGATCAGAGTTAAAAAACAATGAAAACTGCTTCTTTACTTCAATCTCTTTTTGCATTCCAAAAATGACACTATTATTTGACTCTGTTGCAGAAGAAGTAAAAACGAGTTCAAACTCTCCAGACTTAAGATTTAATATATCCTCAAGAATAGACTCTTTGCTCTTTTGAATTCTTTTATTAAGGTTTCGCCCTAGAGAGTGCTGAGAAGAAGGGTTTGCATTATCTCTTGTCAAAGCTTCTGCATAAAAATCAATAATGAGTGGGTCTACCGGGGTTGATGCTGCATGATCAAAATAAACCATAAATCTGTCACCTTAATAAAAGGGCGGAGTACATAGACTCCGCCCCTAAATCTTAAAGATTACCTGGTTTTTTAAGAATTTAACCTTCTGAGTACATACTGTAGGATTCCACCATTTTTAAAATAGCTTAATTCATCCTCTGTATCTACTCTTGAAATCAATCGCGCCTTCTTCTCACTACCATCGGATTTTTTAACAATCATTTCAAATTCCATTTTTGGCTTTAACTCACTTCCAACAGGAAGAATCGAAATTTCTTCAGTTCCATCAAGGCCGAGAGATTGGCGAGTAGAGCCATCATTAAACTGAAGTGGCATAACTCCCATTCCAATCAAGTTCGAACGGTGAATTCGCTCAAAGCTTTCTGTTACAACAGCATTCACACCTTGAAGATTAGTACCCTTCGCGGCCCAGTCGCGACTAGAACCAGTTCCATACTCTTTTCCAGCGATGACAACCAATGCTTTTCCGTCTTGACGATATTTCATGGCCGCATCATAGATAGACATCTGCTCACCTGTAGGAACATACTTTGTAACTCCACCTTCCACTCCAGGAGTCATCTCATTACGAATTCTAATATTGGCGAATGTACCTCTTACCATAACCTCATGGTTACCACGACGAGACCCGTATGAGTTAAAGTCGTATTGCTTAACGCCTCTCTCTGTTAACCACTTGCCAGCAGGAGAATCAGGTTTGATGGCCCCGGCAGGAGATATATGGTCAGTTGTTACAGAGTCTCCTAAAAGAGCAAGGATAGAAGCATTCTCAACTTTAAAGTCAGAAACAATACCTTCCTTAATTGAATCAAAGAATGACGGTTTTTGAATATAGGTAGAGTCTTTGTCCCAATCGTAGATTTGTCCTGTAGGTGCATCAATCTTTGCCCATCTTTCATCGCCTTCAAATACATTTGAATAACGAGAAGAATACATTTTTGAATTAATATACTTATTTACAGTTTGATGAATTTCTTCATTTGAAGGCCATAAGTCTTTTAAAAAGACATCTTTCCCATCTTTATCTACACCTAGTGGTTCTCGCGTAATATCAATCGTCATTGAACCTGCAAGAGCATAAGCAACAACCAAAGGCGGAGATGCGAGGTAGTTTGCCTTAACATCAGGAGAAATACGTCCTTCGAAGTTTCTGTTACCAGACAAGACAGAAGTTACGCACATATTATTTTCATTAACGGCCTTAGAAATAGGCGCAGGTAATGGACCAGTGTTTCCGATACATGTCGTACAACCATATCCAACCAAGTGGAAACCTAGTTTGTCGAGGTGTTCTTGTAGTCCTGACTCAATAAGGTAATCAGTCACAACTTTTGAACCTGGGGCCAGTGATGTTTTAACCCATGGTTTAACTTTAAGACCAAGCTCATTTGCTCTTTTTGCAACAAGACCTGCTCCAATTAACACTGATGGATTAGAAGTGTTTGTACAAGAAGTAATCGCGGCAACTGTTACATGTCCATTTTTGAGCTTATAATCCTGACCTTCTACATCATACTCTTTACTTAAATCATCTTTAGAGTAGCCAAAAGTTTCGATGAGATCGCGCGCAAATGCGTCCGATGCAGCAGGTAATTCAATTTTATCTTGAGGACGCTTAGGTCCAGAAATACACGGACGAACCTCAGAAATGTCTAGTTCAACAACACTTGTA
>SKIL01000264.1 GCA_007116425.1 Bacteriovoracaceae bacterium
CCTTACAAAAGGCCCTCGATACACCGTGGCCTGAAAAAGATACGGCCACTGACCATGTCTTCTCCGAAGATGTTGATATTTCATCATCTGACTTTGAAACTGCTCTCAATCCAGATCAAGGTTCAGATCTGACGATGGCCGGAAGTCTCAATCGCGTCATGCGCGAGGAAGTCTCAAAAAATCCATTTATTCGAGTTTTTGGACAAGACGTTGCAGACTTTAGTCAATTGGAAAAACTGGATGATGAGAGACTTAAAGGGAAAGGAGGAGTTTTTAAGCTCACTTCTGGAGTTCAAAGAGTGGCCCGCGAAAATCAAGTTTTTAACTCACCTCTTGCCGAGGCCAATATTATTGGGCGAGGTATTGGGATGGCGATCAGAGGTTTAAAACCTCTAGTTGAAATTCAATTTTTTGATTACATCTGGACTGCGTATATGCAGCTCAAAAATGAGATGGCCACAACTCGATATCGTTCTGGTGGAGACTATAAATGCCCGATGGTTATCCGCGTTCCAATTGGTGGCTATCTGAGAGGCGGTGCCATGTACCACTCTCAAACTGGAGAGTCTCTCTTTGCTCATATCCCAGGAGTTTGCGTTGCTTATCCATCAAATGCTCAAGATGCGGCCGGACTTTTGAGAACGGCGATCAACGCGGATGATCCGGTTATGTTCTTAGAGCATAAACATCTTTATTATCAAGGTTATAATCGGGCCGACTATCCTGGTGAGGATTATATGATTCCTTTTGGAAAAGCACGAATCGCTCGAGAAGGAAGCGATGTCACCGTACTTTGCTGGGGGGCCTTAGTTCAAAAAGCAATTGATGCCGCTAAAAAACTAGAGCAAGAAGATGGCCTCTCTGTTGAAGTGATTGATGCTCGTACAATTGTTCCGTTCGATATGGAAACTTTGAAAAAATCTCTTCAAAAAACAAATCGACTTCTTGTCGCCCATGAAGAAACAAAAACCTCCGGTTTTGCTGGAGAAATTGCTGCTAGAGTTAATGAGGAGTGTTTCGAAGAGTTAGATGCACCGATTATGAGATTAACGACTCCAGATTCTCATATTGCTTACTGCCCTCAGCTTGAAGATGTTCTCTTGCCTCAGGTCAGTGATGTTGTTGAGTCAATTCAAAAGCTTGCAAAATACTAGTGGGTGGTTAAACAAGTTTCTTTGAATTGTTTTTGTGAATTAATTTTCAATAAGGTCTTTGATGTCAGCGTAAATTCCCTGTCCGCTGATACTCCAGAGTCTGCGGTTAATTATAAAACGAGGAAACTCGTTTACTGATAATTTTTTTGCAAGTGCTCTGACTCTGTTCGGACCGTTTTCCAGCTTGGAACTTTCCAAACAGCTATTGAGCTTCTCTCTTGAGGCACCAAGTGTCTCAAGATGCTTGAGTTCAGCTTTTTTAAAATTATTAATTGCAGTGATAGAGGTAGATTCGGCCATTTGGGTGAAATTATTATCTGCAATCAGTTGAGAGTGGAAGGTCCAGAAAAAATCTGGGTTATACCGGTGAGCGCATTCACCAATTCTTATCGCCATTTCTTCTATGCTTCCCTCAGCAGCGGGAAGTAAAAAGAGAGTAACAAAGATCTTGTCAGGGAATTCTTTTATGAGTCTAGAAAGTTGTATACTACTATTTCGACATGACTCACAGGCATAAGAAGTAAACATATAAATATGATGAGGATTTTGTTTTCGGCCGAATGTTGGATAGAGGTTTAATTTAAAGTCGACTCCACTTGGTATAAGGGGAGGGGTTATTCCAATGCTTAAATTACCATCCTGTTCAATTTTTTCTATGACCTCTGAAAAAGTCTGAAGATATTGAGAAATATAAATGTTGTGCTCTATTTCTTTTAATACTCTAAGGCGCTCTTGCTCGCTTAGATCAGAGGTATCAAGTCCCTTAAGAACGTTTTTGGCCTGAATTGAAATATCCTCTGTCGGCCGCAGTATTTTCTCTAAAGGAGGCGGGTCCTCAAAATCATTTGAAAGGTGGCCTCTAACTGCAAATTGTCTTATGGCCAAATGGGTTTTTTCATAGGCTTCTTGTTGGATACGAAAGAGTTCGAGCTTTAAGCTGAGTGGTAATGTTTCTGAAGAGTATTTTTTATCAAAAATCTTAACTTCTAGCTCGACTTCATTTTTTTTACTGCATGCGAACAAGAGAAAAATAATAAAAAAAGTTGATAGAGAAATAGTTTTTTTCATAAACATAGATATTTCCTTTTAGACTACAAGCAATCTTACTCTTGTGTGCCAAATGCGCAACTATTTTTGTCTACACTGTCGTTCGTATTGGCTTATAAGAAGACGGTGATAGCATACTTGCTGCTCGGTCCAAGTCTTATATCCCCGACGTGTACGCTCAATATTTTCAGGTTTAAAAAAGAGCGGATAGCGTGTGTATTTTTGAACTTGAACTTCACTTAAGTAGGCCCGAGGTGGGAGATTGTATACAGGCTGAGTTGAGAAGAATAAAAGAATGACTCCACAATAAATAACTCTTTTTGTTTGTCCCAAAAATAAAAAGGCCAAGGCCAAAGAAAAAGAAGTATCCCAATAAGCACTGGGCGTAAATTCACCAACGGTGTGCGCGATCTTAATTAATCTTAAAAATAAATAGATGATATATTCAATCCCAAGTGAAAAAGGAAGCTTTCCTACGATCCAATATTCGATAAGACTCAGAGGAAAAATAAAGACGAATATGGGAGTGATAATGACTCCCAAAAAGCTAGATATAAAAGTAAATTTTTGAACCATCAAAGATTGCACAAGTGCTTGGGCACAAATAAGAGAACAGGCCATTTTAAAAAAATTGTGAGAGCTCGCAAGAATCAAACCAAAAAATAAAGCACTTAATCCAAAACTTAATGGTGATTGCGAAAAGTTTCCAAGCAGAAGTGATAGAACTAATGTTATTAAGAAAATGATTCCTCGATTTAGACGCATTCTAAAAAATAGGGGAAAGCGAAGTAGTCGATAGAGCGACATCCTTTGCATCGCCATAAGTCCATCCATATTCCAAATGACAAAAGTACTGATGCTTATAGCGATCGCGGGCAAGAAAGTGAGCCCCGTTAGAGCGGTTAATAGGCCTAAAAATGGGTTAAAAAAACGCCATAGAATTGAAAGATGAAGTCCCGAAGGAGTGGTTAAATGAATGAGTCCAAGATCGCGATGCATATCTCGGACTCTTCTAGAAAGATGTCTTCGCTGACCAGTGGCATAAGCTCTAGTTAGCTCACTTAATCGATACTTCTCAAAGCTTAGATCTTCATATTTTTCTCCAAGATAAGACCTTTCAATTTGTGTAAACTCCCACCATTGGAGTGCAGGAGTA
>SKIL01000319.1 GCA_007116425.1 Bacteriovoracaceae bacterium
TAATTCTGATATTTTTTTGAATTCTTTTAAAGCAACTCTGGCCTGACGTAAAAGGGCCTCTCCTTCGGATGTCGGAAGAATGGGACTTTTACTTCGGTCAAATAAAATCACCCCTAACTCATCCTCAAGTTTATGTAGCTGCATGCTCAAGGTTGGCTGAGCAACAGAGCAGGCGCGGGCCGCTTTACCGAAGTGGCGAAACTTATCCAGTGCTAATGCATATTCCCATTGTGTAATCGTCATTCGGAAATATTATCCCACTCTCTTGCTAACGACAATGGCCACATATATAAGTTAAAATAAAATCTTAAAGGAGATAAATGCTCGCTCAAACTGGTTCACATATTCAATCACAGATTGAATTCTCGGAAATAATGACTTCACTTGATTGGGTTGTCTTTTGTCTCGTTCTCATGGTGACTTTTGCCTCAGTTATTTATGGCCAATATCAAAAACGTAAACATTTAGGAGATATTGCTCAGATTAATCATTCAAGCGAAGAACTTGAAAAAGCGAACTTTCTCGACCTTATCTTAATGGGTAGAAAATTGACTCTCCCCATGTTTATCGCAACCCTTGTCGCGACTTGGTATGGTGGAATTTTCGGGGTCACAGAAATTGCTTTTAACCATGGAATTTACAATTTTATCACTCAAGGCCTTTTTTGGTATATGGCCTATATTATTTTTGCCTTTTTTTTAATTCATAAAATCGCTCCCTATCGAGCTGTCACACTTCCAGATTTGATTGGAAAAATGTTCGGACCTAAGTCGGCCTACCTCGGCGCCATTTTCAATTTTTTTAATGTTCTTCCTATTGCTTATATTATTAGTCTCGGTCTCTTCGGACAGCTCATCTTTGGAGGTTCACTTTTTCTAAATATGCTCATCGGTATTATCGTGGTTATGGGCTATTCACTACTCGGTGGTTTTAGGGCCGTTGTTTTTAGTGACCTGATTCAGTTTTTCGTTATGTGTAGTGGTGTATTTTTGGCCTTGGCCATTTCTGTCTCCACATTTGGAGGACTCGACTTTTTAAAAGCAAATCTTCCGGCCTCTCATTTTCAACTAACTAGCGATCAGGGAGTCGGCCTGACTTTAGTTTGGGGTTTTATTGCCCTCTCAACTCTTGTTGATCCAAATTTCTACCAGCGATGTTTTGCTGCCAAGTCACCACTTATAGCAAAACGTGGAATTCTTATTTCTACAGGAATTTGGTTTGTTTTCGATATCTGTACTACCTTCGGAGCGATGTATGCTCGTGCAGTAATCCCAGATGCTCCTTCCGGTCTTGCCTATCTTATTTATGTTGTTCAAATTGTTCCAGATGGACTTCGCGGCTTTTTCCTCGCTGGAATTCTCGCGACAATCCTCTCGACTCTCGACAGCTATATCTTCCTTGCTGGAACAACCCTTGCTCACGACCTAGTACCTCCCCGTTGGCGCGGTCGCCCTCACTTTTTTCACCTTGGCGTTTTTATGGTTGGTGCGATTGGACTGATGATGGCCGTTATCTTTGAAGGAAATATAAAAATGGTCTGGCGTACTCTTGGATCATACTCTGCAGCATGCTTACTTTTTCCAGTCGTTTTTGGCCATCTCTTCCCCAAACGCATAAGTGATATACAGTTTGTAACAACATGCACCATCAGCGCACTCGTGGTTACTGTCTGGCGGCTTTATCCGTTAAACAGTTTTTGGGGACAAATTGATGCTCTCTATGCCGGTTTGGCCACCACAAGTATTTTGATTTTCTCGTCTCTCGCCTTCAATACATACGCAACGCAAAAATCTTAAATTTTCATGATTAGACATAGAAAGATTAGAAGCAATGACTTAATCTTATAGTCTTAAATATATTTTAAAATGAGCAAAATAAATAAAAAGGATTGGCCTGTGAAAGAGGATCAAGAAACGCGTAAAAAAGAAGCATTAGATTATCACTCTCAAGGAAGACCTGGAAAAATTGAGGTCATCTCAACGAAGTCAACGCTGACATCTTATGATTTATCAAAGGCCTATAGCCCAGGTGTGGCCTCTCCATGTTTGGAAATTGCCAAAAACCCCGAGGACTCTTTTAAATATACGGCCAAGGGAAATTTAGTTGGTGTTATCACAAACGGAACCGCGGTATTAGGTCTTGGAAATATTGGTCCCTTGGCCTCAAAGCCGGTGATGGAAGGAAAAGGTGTCTTATTTAAGAGGTTCGCCGACATCGACGTCTTCGATATTGAAGTTGCAAAAGATACAGTAGAAGAGTTTGTTGATGTCGTTGCCAGTCTTGAGCCAACTTTTGGTGGGATTAATTTAGAAGATATTAAGGCCCCAGAGTGTTTTGAAATTGAAAAGCAGCTCATTGAGCGCATGAACATTCCGGTTTTCCATGACGATCAACATGGAACAGCGATTATCGCTGCTGCAGGTTTTAGAAATGCTCTTGAGTTGACTGGTAAGCAGGCCAAAGATATTACAGTTGTCTTCAGCGGTGCTGGTGCGGCCTCAATTGCTTGCGCGGAGCTTTTTCTCAATATGGGTGTTAGGCCTGAAAACCTAATCCTTTGCGACTCAAAAGGAGTTATCTATAAAGGCCGCAAGGAAGGTATGAATATCTACAAGGAGAGATTTGCTGTCGATACTCCTTTGAGAACTCTCGCCGATGCAATGAAAGATGCTGATGCCTTTATTGGCTGTTCGGCCAGAGGTGTTTTAACAAAAGACATGGTTGCAACAATGGCAAAGCAACCTATTATTTTTGCTATGGCCAATCCTGATCCAGAAATTTATCCATATGAGGTTGCAGAGGTCAGAGACGATGCCATCATGGCGACAGGAAGATCGGACTTTCCAAATCAAGTGAACAACGTACTTGGATTTCCTTTTATTTTTAGAGGGGCCTTAGATGTGAGGGCCACTACAATAAACATGGAAATGAAATTGGCCGCTGTTGAAGCGCTCGCCTCACTTGCAAGAGAGGAAGTTCCAGAGGAAGTCAAACTAGCTTACGGAAACCAAGATTTCACCTTTGGACCTGATTATATTATTCCAAAGCCTTTTGATACAAGAGTTCTCACTAGAGTTACACCGGCAGTCGCAAAGGCCGCAATGGATACAGGGGTGGCCAGAACTCAAATAGATGATCTGAAGGCCTACGCTCTCAACCTTGAAGATAGACTTGGGACAAGTGCTTCTTTTATGAAATCACTCAGAGATCGACTAGGAGCAGATGTGAAGGCCGCTGGCCACAAAGTAAAAGTTGTCTTTGCCGAGGGAGCAAACTCCAGAGTTCTTCAGGCCGTAAGACTCTTATTAGAGGAAGATAAGATCGAGCCAA
>SKIL01000278.1 GCA_007116425.1 Bacteriovoracaceae bacterium
GATATTTCAGTTAGACCCGAGATTATTGACAGTGTGGAGTTGAATTTAGAGCTAGATTCTTTTGTTGAAGATTATGAAACTCAAGAGCTTTCAACCTTACAGTCTTCAATCTCATCAAGTCGAGATGATGAAAGTGATGAAGAGTTTCAAAAGAGAATTTCTGAGCAAAGAGAGAAAATTGATGACAACGTGATTGCTAGTGATGAGAGAGAGTTTGAAAAAATAGAATCTCAAGT
Organism: Bacteriovoracaceae bacterium; assembly: GCA_007116425.1. Classification (GTDB taxonomy): domain Bacteria; phylum Bdellovibrionota; class Bacteriovoracia; order Bacteriovoracales; family Bacteriovoracaceae; genus SKIL01. The sequence continues at coordinate 237 of SKIL01000278.1, forward strand.
GATTAAAGCAGAAGAAATTCAAGCTGATTCATTACATCAAGTCACTACTGACCTTGAATTAAAGTATCCCCAAAACCTATATGATTTTTGGAATAATTATTTCACCAAACGAGATAAAGAAAGGTTCTCACGTCACTTAACGAATGGTGAAAAGTATCGGTCGCTCATTAAGCAGGTATTTAGAGAGTATAATTTACCTGAAGATCTCTTTTATGTTGGACTTATTGAAAGTGGTTTTAATATTCACATCGCAAGTCATGCTCAGGCCGTAGGCCCTTGGCAGTTTATTGAGGGGACGGCCAGACGGTATGGAATGCGAGTTGAAAGTCAAATTGATGAACGTAGAAATATCGTAAAAGCAACTCATGGAGCTGCGAAGTACTTTCGTGATCTTTATAATATTTTTGGCTCATGGGAGCTTGCTTTAAGTGCTTATAATGCAGGAGAGTATCGAGTTATTAATGCTATTAGACGCGGTAATACTCGAGATTTTAATGAGCTAGTTGAGAGAAAGCTTCTTCCTCGTGAAACAAGGTATTATGTTCCAAAAGTTGCTGCAGCTAGAGATATCTCAAAGAATCGAGAAAAATATGGGATTAATGTCAGTCCAAAAAATGATAAGTTTTATACAAATGCTGTAATCGTTGAGGCCAAAAGAAACTTTACATTACAGGAAATCGCTCAAGTGACGTCTGTTGATTTGAAGGTACTGGAAACTCTCAATCCCGACTTTCGTTGGAGGGAGATGGGTGCAACTACAAATAGACCAGTACAAGTTGTTGTTCCTCGCGAGATTCAAAGTACTGTTGCACAAAACTTTGATCGTGGTACGCGAACTCAGTATACGGCCGTTGCTCAAAGTCGGCCTTCAACTTCTTATAGGGTTCAAAGAGGAGATCACTTAATTGGTATTTCAAGGCGTTTCGGAGTTACGGTTGATGATATTAAAAGAGCAAATGATTTAACTAATAATCGGATCTATGCTGGCCAATCACTTCGAATTCCTAGCACTGGGCAACAAGGGGGAGCGACTCAATACACGGTTCAAAGAGGCGACAGCCTTATCGGTTTAGCTCGTCGATTTAATGTAAATGTTGAGGATATTCGTAATGCAAATAATTTGCGTGGTAGTCGTATCCTTATTGGCCAAAATCTGACTATTCCAGGTACGGAGTCTCGTGTCTATGTTGTAAGACGTGGAGATAATTTGACAAGAATTGCGCAAAGATTTAATACTTCTATATCTGCAATAGTACGGACAAATCAATTAAGATCTGAAACGATTTATCCCGGTCAAAGATTGACAGTACCAAATTAAAATGGGGAAGGCATGCGTATTGGTTTTGAAGCAAAAAGGGCCTTCCACAATTTTAGAGGGTTGGGAAACTACTCTCGAACACTGATTGAAGGGCTTCTACGTTACGCTCCAGAGAATCAATACTTTTTGTACACACCAGCTTTTAAAAAACAACAATCAATTGAATGGTCTCGAGAGCTAGCAAAAAAAAGTGAAGAGGTCTATATTCGTCGTCCAGATACGACTTTAACTCATTTATTTCCAGGTTTATGGAGATCTTTTTTACAGTCCTCTTCTATTGAAAAAGATAAATTAAACATTTATCACGGACTTAGCCATGAGCTTCCTCTCCATGTTTTAGAAAGTGGAGCTGCACCTGTTGTGACAATTCATGACTTAATTTACTTAAGATACCCCTCACTGTTCCCCTATATTGATAGAAAAGTTTATGATTATAAATTTAAATATGCTTGCTCTAAATCCATAAGAATATATTCGATATGTAAGCAAACTAAAAACGACTTGATGCAATTTTTTAATGTACCGGAGAACAAAATTGAGGTCATGTACCAAAGTTGCCATCCTAGTTTTTATGAACAACGAAGTGATGAGACTAATCAAAGCATCATTAATACTCATAATATTAATAGTCCTTATATTCTCTATGTGGGGGCGTTAGAAGAGCGAAAGAATGTAGTCGGATTAGTTAAATCTTATAGCTCCTCCAAGGCAAAAGAAGACTTCAATTTGGTTCTAGTTGGTCGAGGGCAAAAAAAATATATTGATAAAGTTTATGAAGTGATACGTTCACATAATTTAGAAAATAGAGTTATTCACTTATCTTCTATAACTCATGATGAACTACCTAGCTTTTATCAGTCTGCAAGTTTATTTGTTTTTCCTTCTTTATTTGAAGGCTTTGGATTACCAATTGTCGAATCACTATTTTCGAGAACTCCAGTCATAACATCGGCCGGCTCTTGTTTTCCGGAGTCTGGTGGCCCAAATTCAATTTACATTCCCTGTGGGGAGTGGGGTGAGTTGACTCTGGCCATTGATAATGTACTTAGTGATAAATCGCTACAAGAGGAAATGATTACTACTGGCCATCAGTTTGTTCAAAAGTTTCATCAGCGAAATACAACAAAAGAGTTAATTAAATCTTATCAAGGCCTGGCTTAAGTCTACTTATCTGTGATGAGTGAAAGGTTTGTAAGTTCGTGCTCTCTAAGTTTATCGAGAAGTTTTACAACTCTGTCATATCTTACTTCTTTATCGATTCTCAGCTCAATTGAACGGGACTTATCTGTGATTGACTTAAGATCTTGAGATAAACTTTCAAAGTCTCTAACCTCACCGTTGAATGCTAGTTCGTCTTCCGAAAGCTCAATAATAATTAAATCTTCTGTTGCTTCTACTGTTTCTCCTTCTTGTGTCTGGGGAAGGTTTAGAAGCAAGGCCAATTCGTCTTTTTTGAAAACTGTAGAGACCATAAAGAATATTAAGAGAAGAAAAACAACATCAATAAGTGGCGTGATATCTGGAGTATTAAGTTCTCTTGATCTTCTCTTCATTATTAAGTGCCTTAAATATAAATCTTAAAGAAGTTTTGAAATGAGCTTTTTTTCAATCATCATTTCGATTCTATCGAGCATCCCGATTAAGTAGTTGTGGCCAACATAGTGAGGAATAGCAACAATCATTCCTCCCACTGTCGTGATTAAGGCCATCGAGATACCTTGGGCGAATGCCGCAGGATTAGTGAGTCCAGTTTGAGACATCACTCTAAAA